>CALFXV010000075.1 GCA_937957775.1 uncultured Methylotenera sp.
TCCATCGCGTCATTAGCCGATGACATTTTGTTCGTTACCTTTAATGGTTTGTCCAAAAATTACCGTACCTGCGGTTACCGTGCCGGCTGGATGATATTAAGTGGTGAGAAGCAGCATGCTAAAGATTACATAGAAGGCCTGAATATGTTGGCCTCCATGCGCCTATGCGCCAACGTTCCAGGTCAGTTGGCCATACAAACGGCGCTGGGCGGGTACCAAAGCATAGACGATTTAGTGGCGCCAGAGGGACGCTTATGCAAACAGCGCGACGTGGCTTACGAATTACTAACGGCCATCCCTGGTGTGACCTGCAGTAAGCCCGCCGCCGCCATGTATTTATTTCCTCGTTTAGACCCGGCCATTTACCCGATTGAAAATGACCAACAATTCATTTTGGATTTGTTGTTGGAAGAAAAAGTCTTGTTGGTGCAAGGGTCTGGATTTAATTGGCGTGCGCCGGATCATTTCCGGGTGGTCTTTTTACCCAATGTCGATGACTTGACCGAAGCGATCCATCGCATTGCCCGCTTTTTGAAAAACTACAGAAAAAAACACGCAAAATCAGATGGAGTAAAAGCTTGAAGCAACTTAATGTAGGGATACTAGGATTGGGTACGGTAGGGGGTGGCACTTATACCGTGTTGACACGCAATGCAGCTGAAATTACCCGTCGTAGTGGTTATGCCATCAACGTGGTGCAAGTGGCCGATAAAAATTTAGCCTTAGCGCAGCGCGTGACTGCCGGCAAAGTGCCGCTAACCGACGATGCGTTTGCGGTGGTCAACAATCCGGCGGTGGACGTGGTGGTTGAGCTGATAGGCGGTTACACCTTAAGCAAAGAATTGGTGTTGCAGGCCATCGCCAACGGCAAGCACGTGGTGACGGCCAACAAAGCTTTATTAGCCGTGCACGGCAATGAAATCTTTGCCGCGGCGCAAGCGCGTGGTGTGATGGTGGCCTTTGAGGCTGCCGTAGCCGGTGGCATCCCCATTATCAAGGCATTGCGTGAAGGACTGGGCGCCAACCGAATTGAATGGTTGGCCGGCATCATCAATGGCACGACCAATTTCATCTTAAGTGAAATGCGTGAAAAAGGCCTGTCATTTATCGACGTGTTGGGTGAAGCGCAACGCTTAGGTTACGCAGAAGCCGATCCCACATTCGATGTGGAGGGCATAGACGCCGCGCACAAGTTGACCATTATGTCGGCAATCGCATTTGGTATGCCGATGAAGTTCGATCAAGCCTACACCGAAGGCATCAGTAAATTACAACAAACCGACATTAAGTACGCGCATGAATTGGGCTACAGTGTGAAGCTATTGGGTATCACTAAACGCAGTGAGGCCGGCGTGGAATTGCGCGTGCACCCGACACTTATTTCAGAAAAAAGGTTGGTGGCCAATGTCAACGGCGCCATGAACGCCGTTGTGGTTAAAGGTGACGCCGTTGGCCCAACTTTGTATTACGGCGCAGGCGCAGGCGCAGAACCCACGGCCAGTTCGGTGGTGGCCGATTTAATGGACGTTGCTAGATTGGCGGATGCCAGCGCAGCCCAACGCGTGCCTTATTTAGGTTTCCAAGCCGGTCAGCTTAATGACTTGCCTGTCTTGCCGATAGCCGCCATCCACAGCGCCTATTATCTGCGCTTACGCGCCAGCGACAAGCCAGGCGTATTAGCCGGCGTGACCAAAATTTTAGCCGACCACAACATTTCCATTGATGCCATGTTGCAAAAAGAGCCGGCTGACAATGAAACCGAAGCGGACATCGTGATTTTGACGCATTTAACCCAAGAAAAAAACATGGATGCCGGTATCGCCGAAATCGAAGCGCTGCCTGCCATCGTCGGTAAGCTGGTTAAAATTCGTATGGAAGAGTTAGGAAAATAAATCGGCCTAAGCGGCTGGGTGACGACTGGGGTCAAATCACCCCTTAAATTGAGAGATTTAAATGAAATACATCAGTACCCGTGGGCTATCACCTGCATTAAGCTTCAGTGAAATATTATTGGGTGGTCTAGCACCGGACGGCGGCTTGTATTTGCCTGAGCACTACCCGCAGTTTAGTGATGCCGATTTAAGCGCGATGCGCGCAATGAATTATGCCGATTTGGCCTTTGCTATTCTTAGCCGTTTAATTGACGACATCCCTGCGGCCAATTTAAAGGCCATCATTGATAAAACCTACCGAGCCGATGTTTACGCTTATGTTCGTCCAGGCCAAAACGCGGCCGACATTACCCCAACCTTAAAGTTAGAAGAGCAACTTTACTTGCTGTGTTTGTCGAATGGCCCTACCTTGGCCTTTAAAGACATGGCCATGCAATTGCTAGGAAATTTATTTGAGTACGTACTGGCTAAAACCGGTAAAACTACCAATATCTTAGGCGCAACCTCAGGTGACACTGGCTCGGCAGCAGAATACGCCATGCGCGGTAAAAAAGGCGTGAGCGTGTTTATGCTGTCGCCGCATAAAAAAATGAGCCGTTTCCAAGCGGCGCAAATGTTCAGTTTGCAAGACGAAAACATACACAATATAGCCGTTAACGGCGTATTTGATGATTGCCAAGACATGGTTAAAGCGGTATCCAATGATGCCCAATTCAAAGCCCAGTATAAGATAGGCGCCGTTAACTCCATCAACTGGGGCCGCATTGTGGCGCAAGTGGTGTACTACTTCAAAGGCTATTTTGCGGTGACAACCAGTAACGCTGAAAAAGTTAGCTTTTCTGTGCCATCGGGCAATTTTGGTAACGTCTGTGCCGGCCACATCGCGCGCATGATGGGCTTGCCCATCGATCAATTGGTGGTGGCAACCAACGAGAACGACGTGTTGGACGAGTTCTTTAAAACTGGCGTGTATAGACCACGTGGCTCGGCGAATACCTACCAAACCTCCAGCCCCTCCATGGACATCAGTAAAGCCTCTAATTTTGAACGCTTTATTTTTGATCTTGTTGGGCGCGACAGCGCTAAGGTGCGGGAATTGTGGGCGAGTGTCGACCGAGGCGGCGCCTTTGACATTCATGAATTGATGGCCAAGGTGGCGGAATACGGCTTTGTTTCTGGCAGCAGCAATCACCAGCAGCGCATGCAGACCATACGCGATACGCACAAAAAATACGCTGTTAGCATCGATACGCATACAGCTGATGGCTTGAAAGTGGCATTGGAGCGACGTGACTCCAAAGTGCCTATGTTGGTCTTGGAAACGGCCTTACCGGCTAAGTTTGAGGATGCCATGGTAGAAGCACTTGGCGTCGTGCCAGAACGCCCCAGCGCTTTAATTGGTATAGAAGCGTTGCCGCAACGATTTGATGTGATGGATTTTGATGTGGCGGCCATTAAACAATACATAGTCAACAAAGTGAGCTAGCGTATGCAGGTTTATCACGATTTACTCAAGCACGTATTGCAGCACGGCCATAATAAAGAAGACCGCACCGGTACTGGCACCAAATCGGTATTTGGCTACCAGATGCGTTTTAATTTGGCGGATGGCTTTCCCTTATTGACCACGAAAAAAGTTCATTTAAAATCCATCATCCACGAGCTGTTGTGGTTCTTGCAGGGCAGCACCAATATTGCCTATTTAAAAGAAAACGGCGTGCGCATATGGGACGAATGGGCCGATGAAAATGGTAACCTAGGCCCAGTGTACGGATACCAATGGCGAAATTGGCCCAAGCCGGATGGCAGCCACATAGACCAAATTAGCCAAGTGGTGCAGGCTATTAAAACCAATCCGGATTCACGGCGCTTGATCGTGTCTGCTTGGAACGTGGCCGACGTGGATCAAATGAAATTGCCACCATGCCATGCTTTCTTTCAGTTTTATGTTGCCGACGGCAAACTAAGCTGCCAGTTGTACCAACGCAGTGCCGATATCTTCTTAGGCGTGCCGTTTAACATTGCTTCCTATGCCTTGTTGACCATGATGGTGGCCCAAGTATGCGGACTCAAGCTAGGCGACTTTGTGCACACGCTAGGCGATGCCCACATATACAGCAATCACATGGAGCAAGTGCACGAGCAGTTAAGTCGGGACATGCGTGCTTTGCCCACCATGCGCATTAATCCTGAGGTTAAGGACATTTTTAGCTTTAAGTTTGACGATTTTACTTTAGAGAATTACGACCCGCACCCAGCCATTAAAGGCGTGGTGGCCGTTTAGCATGGCGCTTTCCTTGATTGTGGCATTGGCTAACAACAATGTCATCGGCGTCAATAACACCCTGCCTTGGCATTTACCGGAAGATCTAAAGCGTTTTCGTGCTTTGACCACTGGTCACCACATTATCATGGGAAGAAAAACCTACGAGTCTTTGGGTCGCTTGTTACCAAATCGGACCACGGTCATAGTCACGCGCAACCCATCTTATCAGGTGGAAGGGGCGTTGATTGCTCATAGCCTAGAACAAGCCATAGATTTATGTCATGACGACGACGAGGCATTTTTAATTGGTGGTGCTGAGCTGTATCAAGCGGGCTTAAACCTGGCGCAAAAAATGTACGTAACGGCCATTGATTTAAATGTGGCAGGCGACGCGTATTTTCCTGAGTGGGATGTAAAGCAGTGGCAACAAACTGGCAGTGAAGCCAACACTAGTGCAGAAGGCCTGCCTTTTCGCTACCTAACCTACCACCGTCAAGCGAGCTAAAGCCGGCTCCTCTGGCACTACTGTGCTACGCAATCCACGTAATAGTTGGCTGTGCCATCCACCACTTGTTTGACTAAGCCGTGGTTGTCTGCCTCAAAGCCGGGGAATTTCTCATTGAACTCACGGGCAAACTTCAAGTAATCAACGATTACCTTGTTAAATTGTTCGCCTGGTATGAGTAAGGGGATGCCCGGTGGGTAGGGCGTGAGCAAGACCGCGGTAATTCTTCCCTCTAAGTCGTCTATGGCCACACGGTCAATTTCCCTATGGGCCATTTTGGCAAAGGCGTCGGCTGGTTTCATGGCTGGCACCATATTAGACAAATACATTTCGGTGGTTAAGTGTGCCACGTCATTGGCTTTGTAGACCGCGTGAATTTGCTCACATAAATCCCGTAGGCCGACTTTTTCGTACCTAGGTTGTTTTTGGATGAACTCCGGCAAGACCTTCCATAGCGGTTGATTCTTATCGTAGTCGTCTTTAAATTGCTGCAAGGCCGCCACCATGGTGTTCCAACGGCCTTTGGTGATGCCAATGGTGAACATGATGAAGAAGGAATACAAGCCGGTTTTTTCAACGATCACGCCGTGTTCAGCCAAGTATTTGGTGACTATGGCGGCCGGTATGCCGAATTTGTCGGAAAAATTGCCTTTGATGTCTAGGCCAGGGGTAATGATGGTGGCCTTGATTGGGTCCAGCATGTTGAAGCCTTCGGCTAAATCACCAAAGTCATGCCAAGCTTCATTTGCTTTAAGCATCCAGGCGTCGCGTTCTTCTAAGCCTTCTTCAGATAAATCGTCTGGCCCCCATACTTTAAACCACCAGTCGGCACCCCATTCTTCATCCACTTTGCGCATGGCGCGGCGGAAGTCCAAGGCTTCCATTAAGCTTTCTTCAACCAAGGCCGTTCCGCCTGGTGCTTCCATCATCGCTGCGGCCACGTCTATGCTGGCGACGATGGAGTATTGTGGGCTGGTTGAGGTGTGCATTAAGTAGGCTTCATTAAAAATGTCACGGTCCAGCTTGTTGTTTTCTGCATCTTGCACCAATATTTGGCTGGCTTGGCTTAAACCCGCTAGCAATTTATGGGTCGATTGGGTGGAGAACACCATGCTTTCTTTGCAACGAGGTCGGCCTTCGCCTATGGCATGGTAATCGCCGTAGAAATCATGGAAGGTGGCATGCGGCAACCAGGCTTCATCAAAATGCAGGGTATCAATTTTGCCATCCAGCATTTCTTTTATTTCTTCTACGTTATACAGCACGCCATCGTATGTAGATTGCGTGATGGTCAGCACACGCGGCTTGGCTTTTTTGTCGGTAATAAACGGATTGATGTCGATTTTCTTTTGGATGTTTTCCCAGGAAAATTCGCTCTTCGGTATCGGGCCTATGATACCGAAATGGTTGCGCGTGGGCATCAAAAATACTGGCACGGCACCGGTCATGATGATGGCGTGCAATATGGATTTATGGCAATTGCGATCGACGACGACGACGTCACCTGGGGCTACCGTGCTGTTCCAAACCATTTTGTTGGAGGTGGAGGTGCCGTTGGTGACAAAATACAGGTGGTCGCAATTGTAAATGCGGGCGGCATTGCGTTCGGAGGCTGCAACTGGGCCGGTGTGGTCCAGTAATTGACCGAGTTCATCGACTGCGTTGCAGACGTCGGCACGTAGCATATTTTCACCAAAGAATTGGTGAAACATTTGCCCTACCGGTGATTTTAGAAAAGCCACGCCACCTGAGTGGCCTGGGCAGTGCCAAGAATAGGAGCCATCGGCCGCGTACTCGGTTAGCGCTTTAAAGAACGGTGGCGGCAAGCTATCTAAATAGGTGCGTGCCTCGCGCAATATGTAGCGGGCAACAAACTCCGGTGTGTCTTCATACATGTGTATGAAGCCATTGAGCTCGCGTAGTATTTCGTTGGGTATGTGCCGTGAAGTGCGCGTTTCACCATGCAAAAAGATAGGAATTTCTTCGTTGCGGTAACGTATTTCATCAACAAAGCTACGCAGGTTATCCAATGCATCGCGGTTTTCTTCCACGAATTCATTATCGTCTATGGACAAGATGAAGGCTGATGCTCGACTTTGTTGTTGCGCAAACGAGGTTAGGTCGCCGTAACTGGTGACGCCTAGCACCTCAAAGCCCTCAGCTTCTATTGCCTTGGCTAGCATGCGTATGCCCAAGCCTGAGGAATTTTCTGAGCGGAAATCTTCGTCTATGATGACTATAGGAAAGCGAAACTTCATGGATGGAATTTCCTAAAATTAAATCTTGGGTAAGGTGACGCCAACCTGACCTTGGTATTTTCCGCCACGGTCTTTGTAGCTGGTTTCGCAAACGTCGTCGGCGTCGGCTTCAAAAAACAGCACTTGGGCACAACCTTCGTTGGCGTATATTTTTGCTGGTAGCGGCGTGGTGTTACTGAATTCCAAGGTAACGTAACCTTCCCATTCAGGTTCAAACGGCGTCACGTTGACGATGATGCCGCAGCGTGCGTAGGTCGATTTGCCCAGGCAAACGGTTAATACATTGCGAGGAATTCTAAAGTACTCCACTGTGCGGGCTAGGGCAAACGAGTTGGGTGGAATAATGCAGTAATCGGCATTCACCTCAACGAAGGAATTAGGGTCAAAATTCTTGGGGTCGACGATGGTGCTGTTAATGTTGGTGAACAGCTTAAATTCTTTACTGCATCTAATGTCGTAACCGTAACTTGAGGTGCCGTATGAAACCAAGCGTTCGCCTTGTGCGTTCTGCTTCACTTGTTTAGGCTCAAACGGCTCAATCATGCCGTGTTGTTCAGCCATGCGGCGTATCCATTTATCTGATTTTATGCTCATAGTGGGTGCTTTTTTTGTAGGTTAGAAGATAAAAAAGCGGAGTAACTAACTCCGCCTTTTGCCCGACTTTAGTAAGTGCAAATAATAGCAATAAATTGGCGAGACGTTAGACTTTTTTAGTGCTTATCGCCGCCTAATTCTATGCTGTAACGCCAGAATTGATCGGTGGATTCAAAAATGACCCCAGATTGCTCTGGATCTCGGCTGCCAGCCGGGTATTGGTGCACGGCAGATTGGTCTTCGGCCCAAGCTTTAACGATGGGGTCGATTAAACGCCACTGGGCTTCGACTTCGCTAATGTGTAAGTATAGCGATGGGTCGCCTTCCATCAGATTGAGCAATAAGGATTCGTAAGAGTCTATGCTCTCATCGCCACTCTGACGTTGCGGTGCATCTATGCTCAAGGTGCGGGTGGCAATGTCTAAGCCTGGAATCTTCGATTCGATTTCCATCTTGATGCATTCGCGTGGTTGAATATTTAAAGTTAGCCAGTTTTGATGCTGACCCTCAACCAATTGCATGGGGGCTTTTTTAAAGCGGATGGAGACTGCCGTGTTGCCTTCGTGCATGCGTTTGGCGGTGCGCACATAAAATGGCACACCTTGCCAGCGTGGGTTGTCGATAAACAGTTTCAAAGCCGCATAGGTCTCGGTAACGCTGGCTGACACGCCTTCTTTTGCCAACTCATCCAAGTAGCCGGCCACGTTTTCACCATGGCCGTCGCCGACGCAGACGCGTCCTGCTGAATACTGGGCACGGAAAGCGTGCTTGGCTAGGTCCTTAATGGGCAGCGGGCGTATGGCTTGCAATAGTTTAATTTTCTCGGCACGTATGCTCTCGGGTGATAAGTCTTGTGGCTTTTCCATCGCTACCAAGGCTAAGGTTTGCAGCAAATGGCTCTGCACCATGTCACGCAGGGCACCGGTGTTGTTGTAAAACTCCGTGCGGTCGCCCACACCTAAAATTTCATTGTTAGTAATTTGCACGTGGTCTATGTATTGATTGTTCCACAGCGGTTCAAACATGGTGTTGGCAAAGCGGGTTAGCATGATGTTTTGCAGTGCCGATTTACCTAGGTAATGGTCTATACGGTAGATTTGACTTTCTTTTAAATGCTTGGTGATGGATGCCTGCAATGCCTGCGCAGATGGCAGGTTGGTGCCAAACGGTTTTTCTATTAATACGCGACGCCAGTATTGGCTTTCGTCGAGTAATCCGACCCCGGACAACTGCTCGACGATGGGCGCGAAATCGGTAGGGCGCACGGATAAAAAGTAGGCAAGGTTTTGTGGAAAAACTTGCTCGTTACTTAAGGTTGCTTTCATTTTTTTGAAGGCATCGGCATCGCTAGGCGGATTGGCATGGTAATGGTTGCGTGCAATGAAACGGTCAAATACCGCTTTGTCGTAACCGTCTTTAAATTTGGTGTCCAACATCTTTTTGATGTCAGCTTGCCATGCTTCTCGCGTAACGTCACCGCGACCGACAGACAGGATGGCCATGTGCTCTGGCAGGCGGCCTGCTGCATCCAGACGAAATAAGCCTGGCATTAGTTTGACGCGGGAAAGGTTGCCGCTGGCACCAAATAGGACCAGTGTGCAAGGATCGATTTTTTTTACCATGGTAAACCTTAAAAATATCGCAAGGAGGACTTAGCTCCGCGGGAGCTAGGAAGTTTAAGTGTTAAATTATTAGGGCTAAATTGCTGAGTAATTAAGCCTGCATTCTGACATTTGCATGCCTTTTAACACTGTCTGGCACTCGCATGTAATGCGTAATAAATTTTTTTCATTATGATAAAGCAAGCAGGCTTTTTCATACAGCGTTTTGATGGAAATTTTTTTATTGCATGGCAATAGGGTGCATTTAATGTCAAAATCTTATTTTATTTTGGAATGCCCAATGCAATTACCTAACACTTCAACCCGCTGGCAACAATTTGATAGCATGCACGCACTGCAAGTGGCGGTATGCGACGCGATTGTTGAGCTGGCGAACCGAGCCATCATAAAAAAGGGAAGGTTTGACTTGGTTTTAGCTGGTGGCAATACCCCAAAAGGGGTTTATCAGATGTTGTGTGATAGGCAGACGGATTGGAGTAAATGGCACTTATACCATGGTGACGAACGCTGCCTGCCAACGGATCATCCTGAACGCAATAGCCTAATGGTGCAAGAGGCCTTGCTAGATAAGGTCGCCATCCCACCTAATCAGTCCCATCCCATTCCAGCAGAATTAGGGCCAATTATTGGCGCCAGCGCTTATGCTAAGACCTTGCATGGGCTGGGTTGTTTTGATCTGGTTTTATTGGGGCTAGGTGAAGATGGGCACACGGCATCATTGTTTCCTGGTCACGCTGTGGACAACAGCGCCGATGCCGTGCCGGTATTCGATTCGCCTAAGCCGCCGGCAGAGCGCATCAGTCTCAGTCACAATAGATTAAGCCATGCCGAACACGTGATTTTTATGGTGAGCGGCGCTGGCAAGCAGCAAGCCGTTAATGACTGGCGCAGCGGCTTGGCTATTCCTGCCACCCTCATTCAGCCGGCGAATGGGGTAGAGGTCTATACTTACGAGGTGAGTTTGGCTTGATTTTTTTCCATCAAGACGCTTATAAGTCGCAGTTGTTCTTTTTGTATGGCCATTAATTCCGACCATTGGCCTTCACGCAGCAAATCCATTTTTTCATGCAATAACATGATTTCCAATTCCGCTTTAAGGTTGACCTCGTAATCGTGTTCAGCATTAAGCCGGTCTTTTTCTGCTTGCCGGTTTTGTGACATCAAAATAATGGGTGCCTGAATGGAGGCGAGCATGGACAAGAATAAATTTAATAAAATATACGGGTAGGGGTCAAAGCTTTTGTTGTAGTTGGCCAATATCACTGAATTAAGTATTACCCAGCACACCAACGTGACCGCGAATAGGCCGATGAAAGCCCATGAGCCACCGAATTTAGCGACCGCATCGGCGGCACGTTGGCCAGCGCTGATGTGGCTGTCTATGGCCTGCGATGGCGCAATGGATATGTGTTTGCGCTCGGTAATATGCCGCGCCACTTTTTTGGTGCGGGCATCCATGTTTGCATAGCTTGCGCCCAATAGCTTTTCTGCAATCGGGTGTTTTTTAGCTGTCATGGCGTGCGCCTCTAAGTTAGCTGTTTTGAATAACTATATTAGGAAATTTAGCACTGTGATCCAAACTGCTGTTGGCTATTTTAATAGCAGCAGTGCGGGCTATTTTTTTATAAATCGCCGCGATTTTACCGTTTGGGTCGGCCACCACGGAAGGTTTGCCGCCGTCTGATTGCAGGCGTATGTTAATGTCTAAGGGCAAGCTACCCAATAAATCCACTTGGTAATCCTGGCACATGGTGGCACCACCACCGGCACCAAAAATGTGTTCTTCAAAACCGCATTGTGAGCATATGTGTGTGCTCATGTTTTCAACGATGCCCAAAATAGGAATGCTGACTTTCTCAAACATTTTTAAGCCTTTGCGAGCA
>CALFXV010000076.1 GCA_937957775.1 uncultured Methylotenera sp.
AGCGACGAGGGTTTAGACATTATCCGTCATTCCACGGCTCACCTATTAGCCTATGCGGTTAAAGAGTTATTTCCTGATGCGCAAGTGACCATAGGGCCGGTTATTGAGCACGGCTTTTTCTATGACTTTTCATACAAACGCCCGTTTACTCCTGAAGATTTAATTGCCATAGAAAAGAAAATGCTGGAATTGGCAAAAAAAGACGAGGCTGTCGTTCGTCAAGTTCTGCCGCGTGATGAGGCGGTTGCCTATTTCAAATCCATCAACGAGCTGTACAAGGCGGAAATCATTGCCAGCATCCCGGCTGGAGAAGACGTGTCTTTGTATAGCGAAGGTGGTTTTACCGATTTGTGTCGTGGCCCGCATGTGCCTAATACGGGTAAGTTGAAAGCCTTTAAGTTGATGAAGCTGGCTGGTGCGTATTGGCGCGGTGACAGCAACAATGAAATGCTGCAGCGTGTTTACGGAACAGCATGGCGTAATAAAGAAGAATTAGAAGCACATTTGTTTCAGTTGGAAGAAGCGGAAAAACGTGATCACAGGAAATTGGGCAAGCAGTTGGATTATTTCCATATGCAAGATGACGCGCCTGGTATGGTGTTTTGGCATCCACGTGGTTGGAGCATTTGGCAGGAAGTGGAACAGTACATGCGTAAAATGTTCCGCGAATACAATTACCAAGAAGTGCGCACGCCCACCATCATGGATAAAACCCTATGGGAGAAATCCGGCCATTGGCAAAACTACCGTGAGGGCATGTTTGTAACGGCCTCGGAAAGCCGTGATTATGCCGTCAAGCCGATGAACTGCCCTGGCCACGTGCAAATTTTCAACAGCAGCTTGCACAGTTACCGTGATTTGCCCTTACGCTTGGCTGAGTTTGGTTCGTGCCATCGTAATGAGCCTTCCGGATCCTTACATGGCCTCATGCGTGTTCGTGGTTTTACCCAAGACGATGCGCATATATTTTGCGCTGAAAATCAAGTTGAGGCGGAAGTGGCCGATTTCATTAAGATGCTCTACAAGGCCTACGGTGACTTCGGCTTTAGTGATGTCTTAGTCAAACTTTCAACTCGCCCGGAAAAGCGCATAGGCAGCGATGCCGATTGGGATAAGGCTGAAACGGCTTTGGCTAACGCACTCAAATTAAACAACTTGGATTTTGAATACCAGGCCGGTGAGGGTGCATTTTACGGTCCTAAAATTGAATTTACCCTCAAGGATTCATTGGGCCGATTGTGGCAATGTGGCACCATACAGTTGGATTCCAACTTACCCGAGCGCCTTGGTGCCGAGTACGTTGCGGAGGACAACAGCCGTCAACGTCCAGTCATGTTGCACCGAGCCATAGTCGGCTCCATGGAGCGCTTTATAGGCATATTGATTGAGCACTATGCTGGCGCCATGCCGCTTTGGTTAGCGCCAGTGCAGGTGATGGTGTTGAATATTTCCGAAAACCAAGCCGATTACGTACGCCAAGTTGTTGAAAAGCTGAAGAAAAATGGCGTGCGTTGCGAATTTGACTTGAGAAATGAGAAGATAACCTATAAAATACGCGAACATAGTATGCAAAAAATGCCTTACTTGTTAGTAGCAGGTGAGCGTGAAATGCAAACAGGACATGTGGCCGTGCGAACCAGAAAAGGCGAAGACTTAGGTTCTATGCCGATTGAGGCGCTAATTGAGCGCTTAAAAGCAGAATTGGAAACTAAGGTTTAGCTTGTTAAGTATTAGCATTAATACTTAACCATCTGAAAATGCGCGGCTTAACTATTTGGAGAATTTGATATAGCACAGGAAAAAGAAACGCGAATTAACGGCGATATAACAGGATCGCAAGTTCGCTTGGTGGGCATAGAAGGTGAGCCTTTAGGCATCATGTCTTTGACGGAAGCTTTTGCAAAAGCCGAAGAAGCGGACATTGATCTTGTGGAAATCGCGCCGAATGCTGAGCCGCCTGTGTGCAGGCTAATGGATTACGGTAAGTTTAAATACGCTGAAAGTAAAAAACAGCACGAAGTTAAACTTAAGCAAAAGCAAGTAAGCATAAAAGAAGTGAAGTTTCGCCCAGGAACGGATGACGGTGATTACGCCATAAAAGTGCGCAACATCATTCGATTTATTCAAGACGGCGATAAAGCAAAAATTACATTGCGTTTTAGAGGTCGAGAAATCACCCATCAAGAGTTTGGTTTGGCTCTGTTAAGACGGGTAGAGGCTGACACTAAAGACGTAGCAGTGGTGGAGCAATTTCCTAAAATGGAAGGCCGCCAAATGGTGATGGTTTTAGGAGCTCCCAAAAAGAGTTCGTAGTTTTAGTAGGATCCCGAGTGATACGGCTTAACGGCATGCCTAAGCACTCATAACTTAAGTTCAAGGAGAACAAAATGCCAAAAATGAAAACCAAGAGTGGCGCTAAAAAGCGCTTCAAATTCTTGGGTAATGGTAAAGTGAAACGTACCCACTCTCACTTACGCCATATCCTAACCAAAAAGACCACCAAGCAAAAGCGTAAACTACGCGGCACGGCGATCATCTCAGCAACAGACGTCAAACGCGTTCGCGCAATGATGCCTACACGATAAGGAGACCGATATGCCTAGAGTAAAACGTGGTGTCATCGCTCGCGCAAGACACAAGAAAGTATTAAAAGCCGCTAAAGGTTATCGCGGTCGTCGTAAAAACGTTTACCGCGTTGCCAAGCAAGCGGTAATGAAAGCCGGTCAATACGCATACCGTGACCGTAGACAGAAAAAACGTCAATTCCGCACCTTGTGGATTGCCCGGATTAATGCCGGTGCACGTGAGTGTGGTTTAACTTACAGCCGCTTCATGAATGGCTTGAAAAAAGCCGCAGTGGAAGTGGATCGTAAAGTGTTGGCTGACTTAGCAGTATTCGACAAAACGGCATTTGCTCAGTTAGTTGAAATGGCTAAAAAAGCCTTGGCTGTTTAGTTAGCAAACTTATTGAAAAAATAAGTAAAAAAAGAGGCTTAGGCCTCTTTTTTTTGCTGTAAAATTATGCACTTAAATAAAAAAACCAGTTTTTTAAAGATCCCCATTTACATGATAGATTTAAGCCATTTAATTCCGCAAGCGCAAGCGGATTTTGCTGCCAGTGCCAACATGAACGAGCTGGAAATTGCTAAAGCCAAATACCTAGGTAAAACCGGTTTGCTGACCGATGCCTTAAAAGGTTTGGGTAAACTGAGTAACGAAGATCGTCCAGCGGCTGGCGCGGCCATCAATGTGGTTAAGCAGGCGGTGGAAGCGGCGCTGACATCACGTCGTGAAGACTTGCTTAACGCTGAGCAAGCCAAACAATTAGCCCAAGAATCAATAGACGTGAGTCTCCCCGCGAGGGCGCAATCGACTGGTGGCTTGCATCCAGTGACGCTTACGCTGCAACGCATAGAGCAATTGTTTCATTCGATTGGTTTTGAAGTGGCGACCGGTCCGGAAATCGAAACCGATTTTTATAACTTTACAGCGCTCAACATCCCCGAGGACCATCCAGCGCGTGCCATGCACGATACATTTTATTTAGACGATGCTAACGTGTTGCGAACGCACACATCACCAGTGCAAATTCGTTATATGGAAAATGCACTGAAGACCCATAAAACCCCACCATTAAAAATCATTGCGCCTGGTCGCGTTTACCGCGTTGATTCGGATGCCACCCATTCACCTATGTTTCATCAGGTAGAAGGCTTATGGGTAGACGAAGACATCAGCTTTGCTAATTTAAAAGGCGTGGTGCAAGACTTCTTGCAAAAATTCTTTGAACGTGACGACTTAACCGTACGCTTTCGCCCGTCTTTTTTCCCGTTTACTGAGCCTTCAGCTGAAATGGACATGAGCTGGAATGGCGGTTGGTTAGAGATAGGCGGTTGCGGCATGGTGCACCCGGAAGTGTTTAAGCACGTCAATATAGACAGCGAAAAATACCGCGGTTTTGCATTTGGTTTGGGCGTAGAGCGCTTAACCATGTTGCGTTATGGCGTGAACGATTTACGCCATTTCTTTAATAATGATATGCGTTTTTTGAGCCAGTTTAAATAAGGCTAGCTAGCGATAATTCACCCCTCAGTTAAGGTTAAAAAGCATTATGCAGTTTTCAGAAAATTGGTTACGCAGTCTGGTCGGCACGGATTTGGACAGTCAGGCACTCAGTCATGCCTTGACCATGGCCGGGCTAGAAGTGGAGGACATGCAGCCTGTCGCTGCGCCTTTTACTAAGGTTGTGGTGGCCAAGATTATTAGTGTGGAAAAACACCCGGATGCCGACCGCTTGCAAGTCTGCTCGGTTGATGTAGGTTTAGCGCAACCCATACAAATAGTTTGCGGTGCAGCCAACGCACGCGCCGGCCTAATCGCACCCTGTGCTTTGGTGGGTGCGCAATTGCCTGGCATTGATATCAAGCAAGCCAAAGTGCGTGGCGTCGACTCATTTGGCATGATGTGCTCATCCAAGGAGCTTGGTTTGACGGCTGAGGCCACTGGTTTATTGGAGCTAGATAGCCTAGCGCCCGTAGGCCAGGATATACGACAATATTTAGATCTAGACGATCACTTGCTTACACTTAAGTTGACCCCTAACCGCAGCGATTGCTTGAGCTTGACTGGAATCGCGCGTGATGTGGCTGCTATTACTGGCGCCGCCACTTGCTTTGAAGAAATTAAATCGGTGCCCAGCGACACAGCAGATCGCTTAAATGTCTTGGTTTCGGAGCAGCCAGCTTGCCCATGTTATTGCGGCCGCCTTATAACGGGTGTGAATGCCAAGGTGAGCACGCCGGCATGGATGGTAAAGCGGCTAGAGCGCAGTG
>CALFXV010000077.1 GCA_937957775.1 uncultured Methylotenera sp.
AATAGTGGTTTCGCCTCATTTTTGCGCAAGATGGTTAAGTTGATTGGCGTGTCAGGTTTGCCGCGCATGATTTTCACTGCGTCGTTTAAGGTCATGCCTTTAACCAATTTCTCATCCAGCTTCATGATGAGGTCACCACTTTTAATGCCGGCTGCGTAAGCAGGCGAATCTTCAATGGGTGAGATCACTTTCACTAAGCCGTCTTCCATGCCAACTTCTATGCCCAGCCCACCAAACTCACCTTGTGTGGCAGCTTGCATGTCTTTAAAGGCGTCCACGTCCATGTAAGTGGAGTGCGGATCCAAGCCAGTTAGCATGCCGCTGATGGCTTCTGAAATCAGCTTTTTGTCTTCTACCGGTTCCACGTAGTCGCTTTTAATTTTGCCAAACACCTCAGCAAAAGCCCGCAAGTCTTCGATGGGTAACTGCGGTTTAACCATTTTTTCTGCCACGGCAGAGTAGGTCAAACTCAGCATTAGGCCAACGATGAGGCCGGCGAAAACCAAGCCAATTTTAGTAAAGCCTTGGTATTTGTTTTTTACTTGCATGGTGTATTATCCCTAGGAAAAGAAGCTAACGGCTTTATGACAAGCGCCGGCTTATTAGTTCCATGTTGCGTTTTATGTGGAGCGATTTTAATGAAATAAAAGTATAACAGTAAGGGCGGTCAAATTGGCTCAATACCACATCGAAATTAGCTATTGCACACAATGCCGCTGGTTGCTGAGGGCGGCCTGGTTGGCGCAGGAATTACTCACCACCTTTGAACAAGATCTCACTAGCGTGAGTTTAAAGCCCGGCAGCAATGGGATTTTCGATATCACGTTGAATCAACAATTGCTTTATTCGCGTAAGTTGGCCGGCCGCTTTCCTGAAGCAAAGGAAATCAAGCAATTGGTGCGCGATTGCATAGACCCCAATCGCGATTTAGGCCATTCGGATACGCCGGTAAAGGCAGCCGATCATTAATTTGTAGTTAGATTATTCAGCCGTACTGAGTTTGGCTTGGTCTATGCGTTGGGCGCCATTGAAGTTTTTTGCCCAATAGACGTCGTCCATGCTTTCCACGCGGACTTTACCGCCACGACTAGGCGAGTGGATAAAGCGGTTATTGCCTAAATAAATGCCCACGTGTGAAAACGTGCTTCTTAAGGTGTTGAAGAACACCAAATCCCCAGGTTGCAATTCATCTTTAGGCACACTTTTGCCAATTTGGCTAATCGCCATGGCGCTGTGAGGCAAGCTTAAGCTGGTGGCTTGTTTGAACACGTAGCGCACAAAGCCGCTGCAATCAAAGCCAGTTTCTGGCGAATTGCCGCCGTATTTGTAGCGCACACCGGTTAGGCTCAAAGCGTTGACCAGCACTTCGCTGACGCGGGTGGACCAATTGCTGCCGGCGTCCTCACTGGTCTCGCTAGGGGCTGTTACATCGGCTAGGGTTTCCGTCATGGCTAATGCCGGTTCGGCAGCCAAGCACGGGCTGTTAAGCAAGGCTAGGCATAAACACAGCGCGTAGGGATGGGGTTTTTTTATCTTCACGTTGACCATTATAGCATTAGCCCTTGAAATCCACTATTGTTAATCTATCACTCTGTTTTATATGGCTATTTTTTTACTAAAAAAATAGCTAATTTTGCGTCGGGCGCAAGCCTTAAATAATTAGCTTGCTGCGTGTTGCAGGCTCAAGTCGTGGGATAATGTTGGTCTTTATGTTTACGCCTACATGACCAGCCTAAGTCCAGCATGTCTACCCCTACCATAGCTCAAGTTTTTGCCAAAGACGGCCTGCTGGCGAAGCACGTAGCCGGCTTCAGTGAGCGCACTCAGCAGTTGGAGATGGCTTTAGCCATCGCCGATGCCATTGAAAACAACAGCCAATTGGTGGCCGAGGCCGGCACCGGCACCGGTAAAACCTTTGCCTACTTGGTCCCGGCTTTGCTCAGTGGTGGCAAGGTCATCATTTCCACCGGCACCAAAAACTTACAAGACCAATTGTTCAGCCGTGATTTGCCCAATGTGCGTGACGCATTGAAGGTGCCGGTCACGGTGGCCATGTTGAAAGGCCGGGCCAATTACGTCTGCCATTACCATTTGGCGCGTGCCGCCCAAGAGGGCCGCTTTGCCTCGCGTGACGACGCGAAGTATTTGCATGTCATTCAAACTTTTGTGGAAAACAGCAAAAGCGGCGATAAAAGCGAACTCAACAGCGTGCCAGAAAATGCCATGATTTGGTCTAGCGTCACCTCCACGCGCGACAATTGCCTGGGCGGCGATTGCCCCAATTACAAAGAATGCTTTGTTATGGAGGCGCGTAAACAAGCTTTGGCAGCCGATGTGGTGGTGGTCAATCACCATTTGTTTTTTGCCGACGTGATGTTGCGCGACGAAGGCGTGGCCGAGCTATTGCCCACGGCCAATACCGTCATATTCGATGAAGCCCATCAGTTGCCTGAGGTGGCTGGCTTGTTTTTTGGTGAGGACGTCTCCACCGGCCAAATTTCTGAATTGGCGCACGATTGCACGGCGGCGTATTTGAGTTTGGCCAAAGATTGCCAAGCGCTGGGCCAGGCTATCCCGCTGTTAGAAAAAGCCGCGAAAGATTTTCGCTTGGTGTTTGCCTACGAAGGCTCGCGCTTACCAGTGGAAAAAGCCAGGGCCATCAAAGGTTTTGATGCTGCCTTAAAACACCTGCTAGAGCAATTGCAAGCCTTGGCCCAAGTGCTGGAAACGCAAGCGGCACGCGATCCTTTATTGGAAAAATGCTGGCAACGCAGTCTAGCCTTAGGCGATTTATTTGACCGTTGGCAATCGGCCGCCAACCAAAATTTAGTGCGTTGGGTAGAAGTATTCAGTCACACCGTGCAACTGCATGCCACGCCGCTCAGTGTCGCCGAGGGGTTTGGTAAGCAGCTTAATGCGCAGCCGCGGGCTTGGGTTTTCACCTCCGCCACCTTGGCAGTGAAAAGTGATTTTAGCCATTACCAAGCGGCCATGGGCTTGCAAGACGCCAAAACCGGTTTTTGGGAAAGCCCTTTTAACTACCCGGCGCAAGCTTTACTGTATGTGCCAACTGACATGCCGGATCCCAACAGCCCGAGTTACACCGCATGTGTGGTGGCCGCCGCCCTGCCAGTGTTGCAAGCCAGTGGTGGCAGGGCGTTTGTTTTGTCTACCAGCTTGCGCGCCATGCGTGAAATTCATGCCTTATTAAAAGAGGCCTTCGCCGAAAATGGCATAGAAAGCCCCTTGTTGTTGCAAGGCGACAGTTCGCGCACCGAGTTGTTGGACCGCTTTCGCTTATTGGGCAACGCGGTCTTGGTCGGTTCGCAAAGTTTTTGGGAAGGCGTGGACGTGCGGGGCGAAGCCTTGAGCGTGGTCATCATAGATAAATTGCCGTTTGCGCCGCCGGATGACCCGGTCTTGTCCGCTCGCGTCGACAAACTCAATGCCGAAGGTAAAAATGCCTTCATGGAATACCAATTGCCCTACTCGGTGATCACCTTAAAGCAAGGCGCCGGCCGATTGATACGCGATGAAAAAGACCGCGGCGTGCTCATGCTGTGTGACCCGCGCTTAATAAGCAAAAGTTACGGCAAACGCATTTGGCAAAGCTTGCCGCCGTTTAAACGCACGCGCGACTTAGCCGAGGTGCAAGCTTTTTTCCAAACGCCAGAGCAAGCGTGATGCTGCTTATTCCGGAATCCGACTACCAATTAAGCGCCATACGCGCGCAAGGAGCGGGCGGGCAAAACGTCAACAAAGTCTCCAGTGCCATCCACCTGCGTTTTGACATAGGCGCGTCCAGTTTGTCTGAGGGCTTAAAAGCGCGGCTGCTGCAATTAAAAGACAGCCGCATCAGTGAGCAAGGTG
>CALFXV010000078.1 GCA_937957775.1 uncultured Methylotenera sp.
AAGAAGAAGCAGAAAAATGATGTGGCAGTTATTGGTTTTGTTTACTTGGCTAGATAGTGCAGGAATAGCAATTGCAGACGGCGGATAGTTAGTTTTTGGAAACGGAATATATTCGTGTGATATTAAGAAACAGGATCTCGGTTTCGAGTGTGATCAGTAAAGAAACTTAAGAATTTTTTTGGTAAAGAGCCTCATAAAGGGGTAAATGCGGATGAAGTCGTTGCTCTTGGCGCGGCTGTTCAGGGCGGAGTATTGCAAGGTGATGTTAAAGATGTTTTACTTCTAGACGTCACACCATTGAGTTTAGGTATTGAAACACTTGGAAGTGTTATGACTAAGCTTATTAAGAAAAATACAACGATACCTACTAAGGCATCTCAAGTATTCTCAACGGCTGAAGACAACCAAAACGCTGTGACTATTCAAGTGTTGCAAGGTGAGCGCGAAATGGCTGCAGGCAATAAGAGCTTAGGTCAATTCAACTTAAGCGATATTCCACCAGCACCACGTGGCATGCCACAAATTGAAGTGACTTTTGACATCGATGCCAACGGTATCTTGCATGTGTCTGCAAAAGATAAAGCAACTGGCAAAGAGAACAAAATCACGATTAAGGCAAACTCAGGCTTGTCTGAAGAAGAAATCAAACGCATGGAAGAAGTTGCAGCTGCGCATGCTGACGAAGACAAAGCATTACGCGAACTGGTTGATGCACGTAACGCTGCGGATGGCATGATTCATAGCGTGAAGAAATCACTGACTGAGCATGGCGATAAACTAGAAGCCGATGAAAAAGAGAAAATTGAAGCCGCAATCAAAGACGTTGAAGACGTATTGAAAGAAGGCGACAAAGAAACGATTGAAGCAAAAACCAATGCTTTAATGGAAGCATCTCAAAAACTAGGTGAAAAGGTTTACGCTGAACAACAAGCAGCGCAAGCTGCTGGTGAAGCGCAGCCACAAGGTGAAAAAACTGTAGACGCAGAAGTTGTGGATGCAGAATTTGAAGAAGTGAAATCTGATAAGAAATAATGCTTCTTAATCAGTAAAGAAAAGCACACCTTGGCGAAAAATCCAGGTGTGCTTTCTTGCATTTTTAGCTCAAAACATAAAGCGAAAATTAAATGGCAAAACGTGATTATTACGAAATCTTAGGCGTCAATCGTGACGCCTCAGAAGAAGAAATTAAGAAATCTTATCGCAAGCTTGCGATGAAGTATCACCCTGACCGCAATCCAGATAATCCAAAGGCAGAGGAAAGCTTTAAAGAAGCAAAAGAAGCTTACGAGATGCTCTCTGACGCACAAAAACGTGCAGCCTACGACCAATACGGCCATGCCGGCGTAGATCCAAGTGCAGGCCCTGGTCCTGGCGGTGCTGGCTTTGGCAACTTCAGTGATGCTTTTGGTGACATCTTTGGTGACATCTTTGGTGGTGGCAGTGGTGGTCGCCGTTCAAATGTTTACCGTGGTGCTGACTTACGTTACAACATGGAAATCTCACTGGAAGAAGCAGCACGTGGCACAGAAACCAAAATTCGCATCCCTGTGATGTCGAGTTGTGAAACCTGCCATGGCTCAGGCGCCCGTCCAGGAACATCGCCCGTGACATGTACAACCTGTAATGGGCATGGTCAAGTGCGTATGCAACAAGGCTTCTTCTCAGTTCAGCAGACTTGTCCTAAATGTCATGGTGGCGGCCAAATGGTTAAAGACCCTTGCCCAACTTGCCATGGCGCAGGCCGCACCAAGCAAAACAAAACCTTGTCGGTCAAAATTCCAGCCGGGGTGGACGAAGGCGACAGAATTCGCTTGAGTGGTGAAGGCGAGGCCGGCGTGAACGGCGGGCCTACAGGTGACTTGTACGTGGTCATCCACCTTAAAGAGCACCCCATGTTTCAGCGCGAAGGCGGCAATTTGCATTGCGAGATGCCAATCAGTTTTAGCACTGCAGCCCTTGGCGGCGAAATTGAAGTGCCAACCTTGGATGGCTCAGCGAAGATGAAAGTGCCTGCTGAAACCCAAACCGGCTCGGTATTTAGATTGCGCGGCAAAGGCATCAAACCCTTACGTCAATCCGAACACGGTGATTTGATGGTGCACGTGGTGGTGGAAACACCGGTTAAACTAACCACGCGCCAAAAAGAAATTCTGCGTGAGTTTGACGAAAGCACGCAAGCCGACTCGGGAAAACACAGCCCAAAAAGCAAAAGTTGGCTGGATAAAGCCAAAGGGTTTTTCGAATAAACCCTTACCACGCTAATAAAAAAGGACTCCCATGGCGTCCTTTTTTATTGGGCCTATTTGGTTAGGCCTGGTACAGAAAAAGAGTTGCTTATTAGGCGTCCGCCGCGGCCAACGCATCTCGATAAACATGCCAAGTAGCATGGCCTATCACCGGCATGGTCACAATTAAACCGAGAAAACTGGTGGCAAAGCCAAAGCCTACCAGCACCACAATACACAAACCCCAAAGCAGCATGCTTAGGGGATTTTTCATGCAAACACGAATACTGGTTAAGCCGGCGGTAATCGCATCGGTTTGGCGGTCTGCCATTAATGGAATGGACACCACACTGATAGCAAAAACAAATGCTGCAAAAAAGCCACCTACCGCAAAATACACCATGGTGAAGACCGGTTGCTTGAAAGTAATGACATTGAGCACGATGTCATTAAAAGTCGGTAACCCGCCCTCAAAATACAGCGCAAACATAACCAAGGAAGCGCGTGACCAAACCAGCAAAACCACCACCAGCAAGCCAGCAAAAATACCCACGTTCAATATATTGGACTGCCAAGCAGTCAAGCTCGGTAGCAAGCGCACTGGCTCACCCTTTTCTATGCGTCGACTTAAATCATAAAGCCCCATCGCTAGAAACGGTCCCAATAATAGAAAACCGGTCGTTTGTGCAGCAAACAGCGCGTAGTATTCGGCAAAAACGGCATACAAAAGCAAGCCGGCCAAGGCAAAGGACGCGCCATAAAACAAGCTGGCCATGCCAGCATGCCGCGTATCCGACACCCCCGCGTGCAGCCAGTTAAGGATGGCACTGGGTGGAATGCTTTTCAACACAGGTGAGCCTGTATGCGGTCGACCTAAGTCCTGTTGATTGTTGTCTATCATGTTAGTGAGCCTTAACCATGCTTGGATTGATTATCAAAAAAGCCAGCTGCGCTTGCAAGCGGTAAATATAGCATGTTAAAGGCAGTGCGTCGCCCATTGCTTATTGCTGCCCCATGATGATTAGCCTAGCTTTGCGCTTGCAAACTGTGTGCAATGGCAAGGCATTCTGATTGGGCATCCGAATAATCGTGGTAGTCATGCAACTGACTTTTTGCATACCAGTAGCGGCTATTGAATTCGTCCCCTTCTATCTTATGCAGCACCGCGTGCAACCAACAGGCTAACGGGTCTTGGTATTGCTGCGCCAATTCATGGGCGCCATGCCACTCGTCGGCCATGGCTAAGTGCACCGCCTTGAGTAAGCTGTCACGCAAAATAGGCGACCTTTTTATCTCTGGGTAATTTTTTGAGCTGCGCTTCGGCCACGCTGGCGGCCGATCGGTCTTGATAAGCCAAACTGGCTAGAATTCTAAGGGGTGGGTTGGCGCGGGTATACTTAGCGCCCTTGCCGGCAAGGTGCGCGGCATAGCGGGCGTCCAGGTCATTGGTGATGCCAGCGTAATACGCGCCGTTCTTGCATTCCAATAGGTATAAGACCCAGCCGCCATCCATGTTTAATAGGTGCCGGCTTGGATGAATTCCACCTTATAGCCATCCGGGTCTTCCACAAAAGCAATCACGGTGGTGCCGTGCATCATGGGGCCGGCTTCACGCACCACTTTGCCGCCGGCTTTACGCACGGCTTCGCAGGCCTGGGCTGCGTCATCCACTTCCAAGGCTATGTGCCCGTAAGCTTTGCCCATGTCGTAACTTTCCACGCCGTAGTTATAAGTGAGCTCTATAACCGTGTGGTGGGCTTCATCACCGTAGCCGACAAAAGCCAGGCTGAATTTACCGTCGGGAAAATCGTGTTGACGTAGCACTTTCATGCCTAACACTTGCGTATAAAAAGCAATGGAGCGCTCCATATTACCTACACGGAGCATGGTATGTAGCATGCGCATAATCGTATCCTATGGGTTAAGAGGCGGCTTTGAAGCGGTTAATTGCCGGTATTTTTCAAGTAATTGCTCCTTCGTTTCCACCACTTCTGGGTTGAATGGAATGCAATCAATAGGGCAGACTTCTTGGCATTGCGGCTTGTCGTAGTGGCCCACGCATTCGGTGCACAAATTCGGGTTAATCTCGTAAATCACTTCACCCTGAAAAATGGCGCTGTTCGGGCAAGCAGGCTCGCACACGTCGCAATTAATGCACTCATCGGTAATCATTAAAGCCAAAATCAGTTTCCTAATTTTTGCTTAATCGCGTCGTTCACGGTTTGTGACAAGAAGGCTTGCACATCGCCACCTAGCACCGCGACTTCACGCACCAAGCTTGATGAAATAAACATGAACTGTTCCGATGGTGTTAAGAACAAGGTTTCAAATTGCGGGAAGAGCTTACGGTTCATGCCGGCCAATTGAAATTCGTATTCAAAATCCGATGCCGCACGCAAGCCGCGTATGACCATTTTTGCGCCTTGGTCTTGCACAAACTGCATGAGCAAACCACTGAAACCCATCACCTTAATATTGGCCGCGTGACTGAACACGCCTTGCGCCATGGCCACGCGTTCTTGCAAGCTGAACAAGGTGTTCTTATTGGTGCTGTCGGCCACGGCCACGATCACCTCATCGAACAAATCGGCGGCGCGGCGAACCACGTCTTCGTGCCCCAAGGTAATGGGGTCAAAGGTCCCGGGGTAGATTGCAATGCGATTTTTAGCCATGGTGCCACCTATTCAATTTTGGCTAATTTTAACAGATGATAAAAAACATTACCCGCTTTGCTTTGTTTGAGCACTTGCCAGCCCGCTAAATATGGCTGACTGTCAGCCTGCTGGGCTTCATCTAAGGCAAACTCGGCTTCCACATAAAGCCTACCGTCGGCATGCAAACAGCTCGCCAATAGTGGCATGACTTGGGCTAACCAAGCTTGGTTATAGGGCGGATCAAGGAATATGAGATGGTATTGTTGGCTGTTCTGCGCTAGAAACTGCAAGGCATCTTGTTGCAGGATGCTGGCCGCAGTGGCATTTAACAGGGTTTTATTAGCATGCAAGGCGGCGCAGGCGGCGCTTGCTTTTTCCACCATGGTGACCGCAACAGCGCCACGAGACAAAGCTTCAAAGCCCATCACCCCGGTGCCGGCAAACAAGTCCAAGCAGCGCAACCCGCTTAAATCTTGTCCCAACCAATTGAATAGGGTTTGCCTAACGCGCTCAGGCGTGGGCCGCAGGCCTTCTGCATCCGGAAATTTAATTAAACGGCTACGCCAAGTACCTGCGTTGATGCGTACCGTGTTGAGTTGTTTTGCTGCTGATTTTGCCACTGCCCGATTCCAGCCCCACTAAAGCGATTAGCAAGATCGCTCCTGCACGAGGCTGATATTACTGAGTATTGGGCGCGCCCACAATCACCGTGACAAAATTTTCTGGTTTCAAACGGCGATTAAAGGCGTCTTTAATCTGTGCCGCGGTCACCGCCGCCACTTTGCTGTTGTACTCGTCTAGGTAATTAAGTGGCAATTTATAAAAACCGATCACCGCTAGGTAATCCAAAATTTTGCTGTTGCTGTCTATGCGCATAGGGAAGCCGCCAATCACGTTGGCCTTGGCCGCTTTTAATTCGGCATCGGTCACGCCCTTGGCCAAGAAATCTGCCAAGGTCGCTCTCACTATTTTTAAAGCCTCGTCGGCTTGCTCTTTCTTGGTTTGCAAACCGATTTGGAAGGTGCCCACTTCGGCCATGGGCATAAAGTAGCTGTAGACGCTGTAAACCAAACCGCGTTTTTCCCGCACTTCTTCCGTCAGGCGCGACACAAAGCCGCCGCCGCCCAACACATAATTCCCTAAATACAAGGGAAAGAGATCGGGGTCGCCACGTTTAATGCCCGGGTAGCCCAATAATATGTGCGATTGCGAAGCCGGGTGGGCAATGCGTTGCGTCACTGGCGCCTTAGGGTAAGTGACTTGTGCGATGGCCGGATTGGCTGGGCCTTTGGGCAAACCACTGGCCATGCTCTCGGCTATGGCCTCGGCTTGCGCACGGCTCAAATCGCCCATCATGGCAATCACGGCGCCATTAGCGCGGTAATACTGTTGGTAAAAAGCCTGTAAGTCGGCCACGCTCAATTTGGCCACCGTGGCTATTTCTCCGCTTTCATCCAAGCTATAAGGGTGGCTGCCATACAAGGCCGTCATAAAGGCTTTGTTGACCATGCCCTCGGGCTGGGTAGCCGATTCTTCCAAGCCGGAAATAATGCGGGCTTTTTCTCTAGCTAAAACCGACGCCGGGAAATCCGGTTTTTGTAAAATTTTACCGAACACATCCAGCGCTTGTTTTTGCTCACGCTCACTGCTTAAGGTGCGCAGTTTTAACGCCGCTCTATCGCCATCGAATTCGCCGCCTAACACCGCACCAATGTCAGCTAATTTGTTAGCAATCACTTCGTCGCTCATGCCGGCTGCGCCCAATGTCATCATGTAGCGAGTAATGCCGGCTAGGCCGGATTTTTCTGCCGTATCTCTAGCACTGCCCGCAGCAAAACTGACGCTCAAATCGACGATGGGCAAATCGTGGTTTTCCACGAAATACACTTCGGCACCGCTACTGGTTTGCCAGTGTTGAATGTTAACGGCCGCGTGCGCACTTAGCGCACTGATTAACATGGCCGCAGTCAGCAGCCAGCGTGTGATTAGGGTCTTTAGAGTCATGGTTTTCTTACCTTCATTAATTCACTGTTGCCATTGTTTATTGATTTAATGCACATGCGGCTTGCCTTTAGGCTTGGCATTTGGGTCCATGGGCTGAGGATCCAACGTGGCTACGGTTAAATTATCCGCATTGAGGTATTGCTTGGCCACCGCTTGCACTTGCTCGGCCGTGACCGCGCGCAATTTAGCTTGGTATTGGTCTAAGATTTTCCAGGAAAAGCCTATGCTCTCCACCGTGCCGATTTGCATGGCTTGGTAGAACATCGAATCGCGCTGGTAGACATCGGCGGCAATCACCGCGGCTTTCACCCTATCCAATTCTTCGGCGCTGACACCAGACTGTTTGATTTTTTCAATTTGCTGCAGCAAAGCCGCTTCCAGCTCACGCACGGTTTTACCTTCGCTAGGCGTGCCATCCAACTCAAACAAACTTTGCCTACCGCGCGACATGATGTCGTAACCTGCGCTCACGTCCACGGCCAATTGGCTGTCACGCACCAAGCTTTGGTTTAAGCGTGCTGCAGGATTGCCACTTAGCACCCCAGCCAAGACTTCCAAGGCATAGGGTTGCCAATCTTTATCCGCCTCTTGCAAGGACGGCACGTGGTAACCCATTAATAAATACGCTTGCTTGGCTGGCGCTTTTACCACGACGCGGCGTTCACCCAATTGCGCAGGCTCAACTTGCGGTTTGCGCACCGGCAATTTTTTGGCGCTTAATTTACCAAAATGCTGCTTGGCTAATTTAAACACGTCTTGTGCTTGCACGTCGCCAACCACCACCACAGTAGCGTTGTTAGGCGCATACCAAAGGTCGTACCATTCACGCGCGTCTTCAAAGCTCATGTTTTCCAAATCGTTCATGAAGCCTATGACTGGCCGTGAGTAAGGGTGAGCACGGTAAACCGCGCCTTGAAAAGCCTCATTCACCAAGGATTGTGGCTTATCGTCGGTTCGCCAACGGCGCTCTTCCATCACCACCTTAATTTCTTTATCAAACTCTTCTTTGGTCAATTGCAAGTTGGCCATGCGATCGGCTTCCAATTCGAAAGACAAGGCCAAATTGGATTTTTCCAATTGCTGGAAATAACAGGTGTAATCGCTGCTGGTAAAGGCATTTTCCTTCCCACCAGCGGCGGCAATCAAGCGTGAGAATTGCCCGGCTTTGACTTTCTTGGTGCCCTTGAACATCATGTGTTCCAAGACATGGGCCACGCCGGTTTTACCGTTAACCTCGTCTATGCTGCCGGCCTTATACCAAACCTGCGACACCACCACCGGCGAACGGTGGTCTTCTTGGACGATGAGCTTTAGGCCATTGTCTAATTTAAATTCTTGCACGCTGGCCGCCCAACTGCTGATGGGCAAGACCAACAATAATATCCATGCACTTTTAATTCGCACTGTGTGTTTCTCCTGTGTTGCTTTAGGGCTTTAATTTAAGCAGCCCGAATTATAACGTGGGCCTATCATTAACTGCCTGTTCATTTTTACTAGCGGTTTTCTGACCAGCGCTCAACTGCCTAAGTTCAAAGCACTTTTCCTCTGTATTAGGCTCGGAATTAAACAAAGTCTTTTCACTTATTTAAATTGCTTGTTAAAGTAACGCCTCACAAAAACATCCATAGAGATAGCACCATGAATTTAATGAAACCCTTGTTAGCACTGAGCCTCTTGACTGCCGCAGCTAACGCAACGGCCACCGACGGTTACTTTGCGCACGGTTACGGCGTCAAATCACAAGGCATGGGTGGCGTGGGCATAGCCTTGCCACAAGATGCCATCGCCGCCGCCAGCAACCCAGCCGGCATGGGCTTGATAGGTGACAGAATGGATGTGGGCATGACTTGGTTCAGGCCGCAACGTCAAAGCGAAATCACCGGCAATGCGGGTGGTTCTGCGGTAAATGGCATTTACCAAGCCAACGATAGGGAAAATTTCTTTATTCCAGAATTTGGCTACAACCGCCAAATTAACCCAGAAGCCACTTTAGGCGTCAGCATTTACGGTAACGGCGGCATGAACACCGATTACAGCAGAGCCGTGCCATTACTGGGTACCAGTCCAGCCGGCATCGACTTAATACAGCTGTTTGTGGCGCCGACTGCCACATGGAGAGTAACGCCTAACAACACCGTAGGCCTCACGCTTAATTTGGCTTATCAACGCTTTAAGGCTAACGGTTTGGAAAATTTTGTGGGTGCATCAACAGCAGGCAGCAACTTAACCAATAATGGTTATGACAGCTCTTACGGCGCCGGCCTGCATCTTGGTTGGATAGGTCAACTGAATGAGGCAATCAGCTTGGGGGCCACTTACCAAACTAAAACCTACATGAGTAAGTTTGATAAATACAGTGGCTTGTTTGCCGAACAAGGTGACTTTGACATTCCTTCAAGCTACGGACTGGGTTTAGCCATTAAAGCCACGCCGGCATTGACCTTAGCCGGCGACGTACAACGCATTAATTACAGCAAAGTGGCTTCGGTTGGCAATGCGTCATTGAGCAATTTAGGCAATGGATTGGGCGCCGATAATGGGCCTGGGTTCGGCTGGAGAAACGTCACGGCGATTAAATTGGGCGCCAGCTACGCCTACAACAATGCCTTAACCGTGCGCGCTGGCTACAACCACAGCAGCCAACCGATACGCAGCAACGAAACCATGTTTAACATCCTAGCGCCTGGCGTGGTGCAAGACCACCTGACTTTTGGTGCCAGTTGGGCCTTGAGTAAGCAAGCCGAACTTTCGCTGGCTTACATGCATGCCTTTGAACAATCGGTGCAAGGAAACGGATCGGTTCCAAACCCCTATGGCGCTGGTGAAGTGAATTTAAACATGCATCAAGATTCATTGGGCATCGCTTACGGCTGGAAGCTTTAAAGCCCAGACTATTTTTGAACAGCTAGCGGGCCCTTGCAAAAAATTAAGCTAAAATACCAGCCATGTTTGATTTTTTCAAAAAGAGCAAAACACCGGATCCAGCGCCAGTCGTAGCCGATACCGCGGCCCCTCAGGCGGAAGCAGCGGCTGGATCTGCATCAGCCACACAGCCTAGCACCTCGTGGGCCGAACGCCTTAAAACCAGCCTAAGCAAAACCCGCAAACAACTCGGCAACCAATTGGCCGGGCTATTTGGCGGCGGCAAAATTGACGCCGAGGTCTATGAAGAATTAGAGACCATCTTGCTGACTTCAGACGTGGGCGTGAACGCCACCAAGAACTTACTGAACGACATCAAAAACCGAGTTAAAGCGCAAAACTTAGACGACACCGTGCAACTCAAAGCGGCCCTTAAAGCAGCCCTGTCGGATTTGCTCACGCCCTTGCAACAACCCTTAGTCACCACCGAACACCAACCCTTCGTTATCATGTTGGCCGGTGTCAACGGTGCCGGCAAAACAACCAGCATAGGCAAGCTGGCCCACGCTTTTCAAGCACAAGGCAAATCGGTGCTGATCGCCGCAGGCGACACTTTTAGAGCCGCCGCACGCGAGCAATTGCAAGTCTGGGGCGAACGCAACAACGTGCACGTGGTAGCGCAATCCAGCGGCGATGCCGCGGCGGTAATGTTCGACGCCATCAATTCGGCCATCGCCAAAAAAATTGACATCGTCTTGGCCGACACGGCCGGTCGCTTGCCCACGCAGATGCATTTAATGGACGAAATTGCCAAAGTAAAACGGGTGATGGCCAAAAGCTTGCCCGGTGCGCCACACGAAGTATTGCTGGTGCTGGACGCCAACACCGGCCAAAACGCCGTGTCGCAAGTTAAAGCCTTTGACGATGCCTTGGGTGTCACCGGCTTGGTCTTAAGCAAATTGGACGGCACCGCCAAGGGCGGCGTCATTGCAGCGATTGCTGAAGCGCGGCCCATCCCCATCCGCTTTATTGGCATAGGCGAAGCGATAGACGATTTGCGTCCGTTTGTAGCCAGCGAATTCATCGATGCCATGCTCGATTAAACCGACTTTAGCGCTATAATTCCTTCATGATTAAATTCGACCACGTCACCAAACGTTACCCCGGCAGCAACGAAGCCTTAAGCCAAGTGAGCTTTGATATCGAAGCCGGTGAGTTAGTGTTTGTAACCGGTCACTCGGGCGCCGGCAAAAGTACCTTGCTCAAGCTGATTGCCGCCATCGAGCGCCCTACCAGCGGCACGGTATTAATCGCCAATCAAAACATCAGCCAACTTAAAGCCGCCGCCATTCCCTATATGCGCCGCCGCTTTGGCTTGATCTTTCAAGACCACAAATTGCTCTACGATCGCAATTGCTTTGAGAACGTCATCTTGCCTTTGCACATCAATGGCATCACTGGTTTGGACGCCGCCAAGCGCGTGCGCGCCGCCTTGGATAAAGTCGGCTTATTGCACAAGGAAAAAGCCATGCCCATCACCCTATCCGGTGGTGAGCAACAACGCTTGGCAATTGCGCGCGCTGTGGTCAGTCGCCCATCCATTTTGATTGCCGACGAACCCACCGGCAATTTGGACTCCAGCTACGCGGCCGACATCATGGGCATCTTCCAAGATTTCAATCAAGTGGGTGTAACGGTCATCGTTGCCACCCATGATGCACGCGGCATGTCGGCGACACAAAATCGCGTGCTGCATTTAGACCACGGTCGTTTGACCGTATCCAATTCCGCTGAAAGCGTAAACGCATAATGAACTGGCTCAATCAACACCTGCAAGCGATTAAATTGGTGCTGTCGCGCATGGACAGCAACAAGCTATCGACCTTTATGATCAGCTTAGTGATTGCCGTGGCCATGGCCATCCCCGGGGTGTTTTACTTAGGCGTGGAGCATTTATCCAAACTAAGTAACCACATGCAAAATGAAACCGAGATTAGCCTGTTTGTGAAACTAGACGAACCGGCCAGCACCTTAACGGCCATCGACGCCGCCTTAAAAAGCAATTCAGCCATCCAGTCTTACACCTTGGTCACCAAGGCGGATGCCTGGGAAGACCTAAAAGCCAAAGCCGCATCGAGCAAAATCAACAGCGAAGTGCAAAATCTAGAACAAAACCCCCTACCGGATGCCTTTTTTATTCAGGCCAAATCGGCTGATGCGACGGCACTCGCCACCTTAAGGGATGAGCTGCAAGCATTGCCTGGCGTGGAGCAAGCCTTATTAAATGCCGAGTGGGCCAAACGCTTATCCAGCATATTGGCCTTGGGCACCAAAATTATTGCCTTCATTGCCGCACTGTTGGCACTGGCCTTATTGGTCATCATAGGTAACACCGTGCGCATGCAAATCCTCACGCAAAAAGACGAAATCGTGGTCAGCAAATTGATAGGTGCCACCACCCAATTTATCCGCACGCCTTTTCTCTATGCCGGCATAGTCTATGGCTTATTTGGCGGCCTGCTATCCATGGCCATGCTGATGTTCATCGTGCAACTGTATAACCAATCGGTCGCGCAACTGTCGCAGCTATACAGCAACGACTTCAGCTTGGCTTGGTTTAACCCACCGCTTTACCTAGGCATCATCTTGCTGTCCATCTTCATCGGCTGGTTGGGTTCCTTCCTGTCTGTCAGCCGCGCCATTGCTGCCATCAAAATAGACTAATTTCCCGCCACGCTTGCCGTGAACTATTTAGCCTCTAGCACTCTCTTATACAGAGTGCTAAAATAGCATTAATCGGAGGACTAATTTTAAATGACCACTGCCTTATTACCCGTGTTAACTGCCAGTGATAGCCTAGAGCACTACTCTAGGGCCATCAAGGCTTACCCTATTCTGTCCGCAGAAGAGGAATACGCGCTGGCCGTCAAATTTAGAAAAGAAAACGACCTAGAAGCCGCGCGTCAATTAATTGTCTCGCACCTACGCTTGGTCGCTAGCATCGCTCGTGGCTACAACGGTTACGGCTTGCCGCAAGCAGACTTAATTCAAGAAGGCAACATCGGTCTGATGAAGGCGGTAAAACGCTTTGACCCAGAACGCGGTGTGCGCTTGGTGTCTTTTGCCATGCATTGGATTAAAGCGGAAATCCACGAATACATCGTGCGCAATTGGCGCTTGGTTAAAATCGCCACCACTAAAGCG
>CALFXV010000079.1 GCA_937957775.1 uncultured Methylotenera sp.
TCGACAAACCAAACCAAGCAATACCGCCACTTTGCCGAATTTACTCATGCCCCACTCCTGCTTGTGCCACTGCGGCTTTTTTTATCAATGCATTAAACATAATCACCTATTACTTTCACTTCTTGTTGCAAGGCCACACCAAACTGTTCCAACACCGTGTCGTGCATGTGCTTAATTAACAGCTCTATATCCAAGGCCGTGGCGCCTCCGATGTTGACTATAAAATTAGCGTGCTTTTCCGACACTTGTGCGCCACCTATCAAATAGCCTTTCAAGCCACAGGCCTCAATTAAACGTGCCGCGTAGTCGCCCTCAGGGTTTCTGAAGGTAGACCCGGCACTGGGTAAATTAAGCGGCTGCGAGGCCAAACGACTGGCCAATAAATCCTTAATTTTTTGCGCGGCCACTTCCGCATCGCCTGCCTCAAACTTTAACCACGCCGCCACAAACCATTCGCCCTGCACTGGCATACTGATGTGGCGGTAGCTGGCAACAAACTCCTTGGCCGAGCGGGTATGCAGCTCGCCATGGCGATTAATAGTGATCACGCTGTCAACCGCATCCCAAGTTTCCCAGCCATAACAACCGGCATTCATGGCCAAAGCGCCGCCTAAGGTGCCGGGGATACCGGCAAAAAACTCCGCCCCTTGGCGGCTTTGCTTGGCGCAAAATTTGGCTAATTTGCCACAGGTCACACCCGATTCCGCGTAGATCAAATCGCCTTCCACATGCATGTCCGTTAACACGTTATGCATGGAGACCACGGTCGCGCGTAAGCCGCCATCCCTAACCAATAAATTCGAACCCAGGCCAACAAAATGGATGGCCTGCTGATCGCCTACTTGCTGTAAAAAGGCACGCAAATCAGTCAAATCCACTGGTATGTACAATTGATCAGCAAGGCCGCCCACACGCCAGCTAGTGTGCTTGGACATGGGTTCATTTTGCAGTAGCTTGCCTGCCAATGGATGGGTGCTGACCGCTTGCATAAATTAAACGCCCTCCATTGCTAGGGCGCGGGTCTTAGCCGCCACTTGACCAATGGAACCGGCACCCATGACTATCACCACATCCTGGTCATGAGCAATAGCCAATATGGCGCTAGGCAAGGCATCGGTTGATTCAACAAAAAGTGGCTCCACTTTTGCCGCCAAACGCACCGAGCGCATTAAGGTGCGCGTATCGGCCGCGACTATAGTCGCTTCACCGGCGGCATACACCTCGGTTAACAAAATCGCGTCGGCGCTGGATAAGACCCGTACGAAATCTTCAAAGCAATCGCGCGTGCGCGTGTAGCGATGTGGCTGAAACGCTAACACCAAGCGACGACCAGGAAAAGCAGCCCGGGCCGCGGCAATCACCGCTTGCATTTCAACCGGGTGGTGACCGTAATCATCAATTAAGGTAAAACTACCGGCTTTGTGCTTATTAGTCGCTGCTAGCGGCACCTCGCCGTAGCGTTCAAAACGTCGGCCCACGCCTTTAAAGTCTTTTAAGGCTTTGATAATGGCCTCATCCGGCACATTCAATTCACTGGCGATGGCAATCGCTGCCAAGGCATTCAGCACATAATGCTTGCCCGGCAAGTTGAGGGTGACGTCCATTTCCGTGGTCACACCATTAATGCGTTGCACGGTAAATTGCATTTTTCCGGCATCGGCTTTGACGTTAATCGCCCTAACTTTTGCCGCCTCACTAAAGCCATAGGTCATCACCGGCTTGGTCACCCTAGGTAAGATTTGCCGTATATTGGCGTCGTCTATGCACACCACCGCCATGCCCCAAAACGGCAACTGTTGGATAAATTCCACAAAAGCACTCTTGAGCTTATCAAAGCTATGCTCATAGGTTTCCATGTGATCTTGGTCGATATTGGTCACGACCGCCATGACCGGTGTCAAATGGAGAAACGATGCGTCCGACTCATCCGCTTCGGCGACGATGTATTCACCGGTGCCCAATTTAGCATTAGCATTGGCGGCCTCTAACTTGCCGCCTATCACGTAGGTAGGGTCCATGCCGGCTTCGGCTAAAATACTGGCAATCAAGCTGGTAGTAGTAGTCTTGCCGTGGGTGCCGGCCACCGCGATGCCCTGTCTAAAACGCATCAATTCTGCCAACATCAGTGCCCGTGGCACCACCGGTATGTTTTTCAATCTAGCGGCTTTAACCTCTGGGTTGGCTTCGTTGACCGCGCTGGACACCACCACGACGTCGGCCGCCCCTAGATTTTCTGCCGCGTGGCCTTGGTAAACGGTGGCACCGAAATCTGTCAAACGCTTGGTCGTGGCATTGACGGCCAAATCCGACCCGCTGACAGTGAAATCTAAATTAATCAACACTTCGGCAATCCCGCTCATGCCCGAGCCGGCAATGCCGACAAAATGGATATTTTTGACTTTGTGTTTCATGCTGCCAGCTCCATGCAAATGCTTGCCACTTTATTGGTCGCCTCGGGCATGCCTAAGCTTCTGGCTTTTATCGCCATGTCTAGGCATTGCTCGCGCGTCATGCCTTGCAACAAGGCGGCTACTTTACCCACTGTGAATTCGGCTTGCGGTATCAAGATTGCTGCCCCAGCATCGGATAAATAATGGGCATTGCCGGTTTGATGGTCGTCCACGGCGTGCGGAAAAGGCACCAACAAGCTGGCCACCCCGGCGGCGGATAACTCGGCCACGGTTAAGGCGCCGGCACGGCAAATCAGCAAATCCGCCCAAGCATACATGGCGGCCATGTCGTCGATGAACGCCTTAGGCTCCGCCTCCACTGCCAGTTGCTGATAGCGCTGCGTTAAATTCGCTATGTGTTTTTCACCGGCTTGGTGCACCACGATAGGCCGGTCTTTTTTATCCAATTGGGCCAATGCGAAAGGCAGCACTTCGTTTAATGCCTGCGCACCCAAACTGCCACCCACTACCAGCAGACGCAATGGGCCACGACGTCCTTTTGCCCGTTGGGCCGGCTCCGCTATAGCGCATATGTCTGCCCTGACTGGATTGCCTAGCAGTAGGGCTTTAGCACCAAATGCCGCGGGAAAAGCCGCCAGCACTTTATTTGCTAGCGGCGCCAATACTTTATTGGTCAAACCGGCCACGGAATTTTGCTCATGAATCACCAATTGCTTGCCTAATAGTTTGGCCATTAAGCCACCAGGAAAC
>CALFXV010000080.1 GCA_937957775.1 uncultured Methylotenera sp.
ATAATGTTTGGTGGGGTCTCTTAGCGCTTATACCCTACCTAGGTCTCATCGTTGCGATTTGGTTGGGCATTCAAGGCAGAGAACTCGCATGGAAAGCAGGCAAATGGGAAAGTGTTGAACACTTTCAACGCGTTCAAAAACAGTGGTCAAAATGGGCTGTGATTATCACCTTAAGCATCATAACCATCTGCGCTGTCATCATGTACTTAGTTTTTCATCACTACACAAAAACTGGCATTTTCAACGTTTAATTAATTTAAACCATCAACTTATTCCAAAGCGACTTTACGGCTTCAACATGGTCTTGAACTAAACTCGACGCCACTTGTGCTTTACTGTGCTCTTGTAAGCGAGAGGCATGTTGTAATTTACGGAATGCTAAATAAGCTGATGCCACACGATTAGCTTCTTCTTTTTCAATAACACCCAATTCAGCCAATCGTCTTAGCAATGCAATGTTACCTATGTTTTGGCTTAATGCCGGGTGGTCCTTGGTGTGCACCAGCAGCAGATACTGCACCAAAAACTCCACATCGATAATGCCACCTGGGCTGTGTTTCAAGTCAAACAGATCGGGCGCAAGGTGTTGCGTGGCGCGCATTTTTTCTCGCATGGCCAGCACCGATTGCTTTAAGGCCTCGCGTTCACGTGGCATGGTCATTACTGCTAAACGGGTGGATTCAAAATGCGCAGCCAGCGACTTGTCGCCTGCCACAAAACGGGCGCGGGTAATGGCTTGGTGTTCCCAGACCCAGGCCTTGTTCAATTGGTAATCATGGAACGCAGCTACGCTGCTGACCAACAAGCCGCTGTTGCCGTCCGGACGCAATTGCAAATCGGTCTCGTACAAAAGCCCAGCCGAGGTCAGGCTATTAAACCAATTGTTGATGCGTTGGGCCAAGCGCGCATAAACTTCACCGGCCTCCGGTGCATCGTCATCGTAGAGAAAAATGATGTCCAAATCCGAGGCATAACCCAGCTCTTTACTGCCCAATTTGCCGTAGCCTATGACAGCAAATTTCGCATCCTGCCTATGCCGCGTTTTCAGCTGCGCCCAAATAAAGGGCAAGCTGACGTCCAGTATCAAATCGGCTAAAGCACTTAAGTAATCGGACACCACTTCCGGGCTCAATTCGCCGTTGATGTCCTGCACGGCAAACCTAAACACATGGCCATGCTTGAAATGGCGCAAACTGTCCATTTGCTGTTCCACGTCGCCGTCCAGCTCAGTCAAGCGTTGCTGCAATTGCTTACGCATACTGGCAAAATCCGGCGGCGCATACAGGGTGCGGGTGTCCAACAACTCGTCCAATAAAACGGGGTGTTGCAACAAGTAATTGCTAAGCCACGGGCTGCTGCTGCAGAGTTTAACAAGCAATTGCATGGCCTGCGGGTGCTCGGCCAACAGGGCTAAATAGCTGGCGCGGCGGCAGATGCTTTCCAACAAATCACTGACGCGCAGCAAGGTCGTGTCCGGGTTGGGCATGCTGGCCGACAACTGAATGGCCAGCGGCATCAAACCATCAAAACGCAAACGGCTAGACTCAGGCAATTGCGCATAGCGACTGCTATGGCGCATGGCCTGCAACCTGCTGCGACTTAGCGACGCATCTTGGTAACGTAATTTTTGCAAAGCCGCTAACGCCTCTTGTTCGCCTAAGCCGTCCTGCCACAAGGCAATTTCATTTGCCAGTGCACTGCTGTCCGCGCTGGCATCGCTAAAAGTGGCATCAAAATGCTGTTGCACCTGGGCACGGTAGCCGTTTAATACCAGTAAAAAACTAGGCCAATCGCTAAAATTCATCGCTTTAGCGATGCGTGCTTGCGCCTCATCGTTATTTGGTAGCGCCTGGGTTTGTGCGTCTTCCACGTACATTAAGCGGTGCTCTAAGTTGCGTAAAAAAACATAAGCTGCTTTTAATTCCGCCACGCTCTCGCTGGGCAGCAAGCTTTTTTCGGCCAGCAGATCGAGCACCTGCAAAGTCGGTTTAATTTGCAAACTGGGGTCTTGCCCACCGCGTATCAACTGAAACACTTGGGCAATAAACTCAATTTCCCGTATGCCACCGCGGCCCAATTTAATGTTGTCTTGCATGCCCTTGTTATTCACGTCGCGGTGTATCTGCTGCTTTAAATCACGCATGCTGGCGAAGGCACCAAAATCCAAGTATTTTCTGAAGACAAAGGGTTTCAATAAGCGCGCCACTTGATGGCCACCGGTCACTTCACGGCCTTTAATCCAGGCATAACGCTCCCATTCGCGGCCGTTATTCTGGTAGTACTCTTCCAAGGCATCTAAATTGGATACCAAGGCGCCTTCGCTACCAAAGGGCCGCAAGCGCATGTCCACCCTAAACACAAAGCCGTCTTCGGTGATGTCGTCTATGGCAGCGATTAACTGCTTGGCCAAGCGGGTAAAGAATTGTTGGTGACTAATCGGAGTGGCACCGGTGGTTTCGCCTTCGCTTGCATAGGCAAAGATTAAATCGATGTCGGATGAGACATTGAGCTCGCCGCCGCCTAGCTTACCCATGCCTATTACCACCAAGTGTTGCGCTTGCCCTTGGCCGTCCACGGGTTGGCCATGCACGGCCACCAAGGCCGGGTGTAAAAACGCCAAGGCGCTGTTGATGGTGCATTCGGCCAAGTGCGTGGTGGTCTGCATGACCTCCGCCACATCGGCCAAACCGTTTAAATCGCGGACTATTATTCTGGCCATGACCGCTTGGCGTAGTGCGCGTAAGGCTTTTTTTAAACTGCTTTCATCAAAAATAGTTTGCTCAGCCAAAAATTTTTGCATGTCGGCTAATTGATAGGCTAGCTTATGATTTTCTAGCAAATCCTGCACTAAGCCGGCATGTTTTGTGCAGAGTCTGCTTAAAAACGGACTGCAGGAAATGGCATGCCGCAATTTATCCTCATCGCTAGACTTGGCGCGGCTTGCAGATAATAAATTATCGAGTGTTAGCATAAGTTTTTTGTTGTAATATGATGCTTAACAATTGCGTTACAAAATGTTTTTCATAACAAAAAATATAAAATTAGCATTATCTCAAGGAGATTTTTAGCATGTCCATCAATTCAGTGCTTCATGAAAACCGCGTTTTTGAACCGAGTGCCGAGTTCGTTAAATCGGCCACCGTATCCGGTATGTCAGCCTACAATGCTTTGTGTCAGCAAGCAACCGACGATTACGAGGGTTTTTGGGCAAAGTTAGCACGCGAATTATTGGTTTGGCACAAACCTTTTAACAAAACACTGAATCAAGACAATGCACCCTTCTACAAATGGTTTGAAGACGGCGAACTCAATGTTTCTGCCAACTGCTTAGACAAACACCTAAACACCATCCCGAATAAAGTGGCGATTATCTTTGAGGCCGACGACGGCAGCAGCACGCAAGTCACCTTCAAAGAATTGCACCAACGCGTTTGCCAATTCGCCAACGGTTTAAAAAAATTACACATCGTTGCTGGCGACCGCGTGCTGATTTATTTGCCCATGGGCATAGAAGCCGTGGTGGCCATGCAAGCATGCGCCCGCTTAGGCGTGACGCACTCGGTGGTGTTTGGCGGCTTTTCAGCCAAAAGCATCAACGAACGCATTATTGAT
>CALFXV010000081.1 GCA_937957775.1 uncultured Methylotenera sp.
TTGGTCGCTACCGGGGTCTTGGCTGGCTTGATTACCGTGTTATTGGTCTTACTCTATGGCTTGACCCGCATCCTGTTTTCCATGAGCCGCGATGGCTTGATTTCACCGGTGTTTTCTCAGGTAAACCCGGATCGCCAAACCCCGACTAAAATCATCTTAATGTGCGGCGCCATCGTTTCCATTGTCGCCGGCTTCATCCCTTTGGGCGAGTTGGCCGAAACCGTCAACATCGGCACCTTGGCCAGTTTTGTCATGGTGTGCGTGGGCGTCATCGTCTTGCGTAAACGCCAGCCGCAGCTAAAACGCCCATTCAAAAATCCCTGGAACCCCTTGATTCCCAGTTTAGGCATCTTGTCTTGCGGGGCGCTCATGACCTTCTTGCCAGCGGTAACTTGGATGCGCTTTGGTATTTGGATACTGGTTGGTGTGGTGGTGTACTTTGTTTATTCCATGCATCACAGCAAATTAAACCACTAACTCATTAATTGCACGCCAAAGCTCTTCTAGCACGAGCATAAAAAAAGCCAGCTTAACGCTGGCTTTTTTTATTACATCGCACTGAAATTACAGTGATAGTACCCATTGTACAATTTTGGTGATGTCTGCATCTTTAACTTGTGGAGACATTGGAGGCATAGGCATAGGACCCCATACGCCGCTACCACCGGCTTTAACTTTAGCGATCAATCTGGCTTCAGCCGTTTTGTCGCCTTTGTATTTGGCTGCCACGTCTTTGTAAGCTGGGCCCAATACTTTTTTATCAACGCTGTGGCAAGCTAAGCAGCCACTTTTTTGTGCTAATGCAGATTCATCACCCGCATTGGCTTGCGCAGCTACTAACATAGAGCTGGCGGCAACGATTGCTAATAATAATGCTTTCATGCTATCTCCTTAATGTGGACTTACTTATTTAACTTACCTATTACTTACAGCTGGCAATGATACCTACAATTAATGCTTGTCACAAGCCAGTTGCAAGCGATATTGCTATAGAGACTTATGCGGCCATTGCGTTCATATTTACTGGCGTATTTAAAACGTTTCAACCACGTATTCCGCACTGATCACGTGGGTGCGGCCGGGGTTGATGACCACCATGTTTTCTAGGGCATTAGTGGTTTCCACGCAGATGGTTTTGCGCCATTCGTCGGGGCTGCCCATGTCGGCCATTTGCGCGGCTTTTTCTGGGCCAGGGCTCCACACCACGGTGGTGTCGCTACCGGATTTTTGCACGTGGATTAAACGCTGATAGCCGGCATCGTGCACCGTGCAATTTGAGCTGTGGTTGATGTAGACCCGATCAAACTCGCCATCAAAGGTAAGCGCGTTGTGCTCCACTTCGCGTTGGTATTTTTCTATCTTGTCGGCGTAGACGCAATCTTCCAAACCGGTGATTTTGACCTTGTCCACGTCGCTGATGTTGAGGTAAGTGTGGAAGGCTTCGCCTATGACAAACGGGTGGTCGGCATTATTGGTGGTGGCCAAGTC
>CALFXV010000082.1 GCA_937957775.1 uncultured Methylotenera sp.
TTATTGTAATCATTGCTAAGCTCGTGCATGGCGTAAAGTACGCGTCTGTGCACTGGCTTCAAGCCGTCCCTCACATCCGGCAAGGCGCGGCCGACGATCACGCTCATGGCGTAATCTAGATACGATCTACGCATCTCGTCTTCTAAACTAATTGGCAGGGTTTCTTTAGCGAATTGATCCATGGGTAAACTGACTTTTAGTTGTTTTTGTGTAGCGCAATTTTAGCATGGAATGGCGGCAAATTAGTAGGGTTAGCAGTGATTTAAAACAGCATGCAATATCGCTGCACAGCCCCACTAATTCGACCGTCTAGGCAAGAGCCGAGAGCATGGATAAGTCGGATTTTAAGTCATCGATATGCTCAAGACCAACGGCAATTCTCACCAAGCCATCCACTATGCCTGCTGCTGCTCGGGCTTCGGCTGTCACGCGACTATGGGTAGTGGTAGCCGGATGGGTAATGGTGGACTTAGCATCGCCCAAATTGGCTGTAATGGATATCAGTTTGGTCGCATCAATTAAAGCCCAAGCAGCCTGCTGTGGCGTTTGCCCAGCTTTAGTCCGCACCTCGAAGCTAACGATACCACCACCGCTGCTTTGCTGACTCATGGCCAACGCATGCTGCGGGTGCGAGCTTAAACCTGGGTAATAAACACGCGACACACCGGGCTGCTGTTCCAGCCATTCAGCCAACGCCAGGGCGTTACGGGAATGCGCGTCCATGCGCACGAACAAGGTCTCCAAGCCTTTCAAAAACACCCAGGCATTAAACGCACTCATGGTGACGCCAGCGGTTCTTAAAAAGCCGTAAACCGGCTCCATTAGCGCCTTAGAACCGAGCACGGCGCCACCCAAGCAACGTCCTTGGCCGTCTATGTATTTGGTGGCGGAATGAATAATGATGTCGGCGCCCAAATCTAAAGGCCGCTGTATGGCCGGCGTGCAAAAACAATTGTCCACCACCAAGTGCGCGCCCGCCTTGTGAGCGATGTCGGCTAAGGCAGCAATGTCGCACACTTCGGTCAGCGGATTGGATGGCGTTTCCACAAAAAACAGTTTGGTTTGGTCAGTGACCGCAGATTGCCACTCAGCCAAATCGGTTAGCGAAACAAAGCTAACTTGCAAACCCCAGCGCGCCAGTATGTTGCTAAAAAGCTGCACGCTGGTGCCGAATATGCTGCGCGAGGCAACTATGTGATCACCCGCACTGCATAAGCCCATGACGCAAGCCAGTATCGCTGACATGCCGCTCGACGTTGCTACGCATTGCTCCGCACCCTCCAATGCCGCCAGTTTATTTTGAAATACGGTGACCGTCGGATTGGTGAAACGCGAATAAATATTGCCCGGCTCGCTGCCGCCAAATCTGGCTGCTGCTTGCGCAGCACTATCAAAGCGGAAACTGGAATTCAGAAACAAGGCTTCGGAATTCTCGCCGTACGCGGTCATTTCACTGCCGGCTCTTACCGATAAGGTTTGTGGGTGAAATTTATTTATAGTCATAATAATCCCGTGTTATTTAGACGTTAAAAAACCCGTCTAGATCTTAGCTAAACGGGTTTTAAAACTCGCTTTAGCTGTGTTTATAATGCGCCCGCAAGCTGAGTAAGACCTTGTTTTTATTGGGTCACTCAAATCAGCGCGATTGGATGGTATGCCATAGCCGCCATGCCGTCAAGACGCTTTTTAGTCGGCCACGGCGTCTTCAAAACTGTCGATTAAATTTAAATCTATTTGCGTACTGGCATTGGCCGGTTTTTGTTTTTTATTTACGTCGCCACGGGCTGATTCTATATTAGCCAAGTAGGCTTCATTGATATCACCCGTCACGTACTTACCGTCAAAACACGAGCAATCAAAATCGACTATTTTGGGGTTGCTTAACTTTACTACCTCAACCAGAGCAGCCAAATCTTGGTAGATTAAAGCGTCGGCACCGATTTCTCGGCAAATCTCTTCATCGGTACGATCGGTCGCTAACAATTCATCGCGGCTCGGCATGTCAATTCCGTACACATTTGGAAAACGAACCGGCGGCGCGGCTGAAGCAAAGTAAACTTTATTGGCACCGGCATCCCTAGCCATCTGCACAATCTGCTGTGAGGTGGTGCCGCGTACGATGGAATCGTCTACCAGCAAGACGTTTTTACCTTTAAATTCTATGCCTATGGGATTGAGTTTTTGCCTAACCGACTTCTTACGCAAAGCCTGGCCAGGCATGATGAAGGTACGGCCTATGTAACGATTCTTAATAAAGCCCTCCCGGTAATCCAAACCTAAGGCTATACCGACTTGCAAGGCACTGGGGCGACTGGTATCAGGGATAGGAATCACCACATCAATTTTTTTATCGACCCACTCGCGCTTGATCTTTTCTGCCAAGGTTTTGCCCATGTCCAAACGCGTTTGGTAAACAGACACGTCATCGATGACCGAATCGGGCCTAGCTAAATAAACGTATTCAAAAATACAGGGGTTGAGCTTGGCTTGCTCGGCGCATTGGCGACTGAAAAAATTACCGTGCATGTCGATAAATATCGCCTCACCCGGCGCAACGTCGCGTAGCAAGGTGAACCCTAAGACATCCAAGGCCACGCTTTCTGAGGCCACGATGTACTCGGTGCCTTTGTCGGTCTCGGCCTTGCCTATCACCAAAGGACGAATGCCATTCGGGTCGCGAAAAGCTAACAAGCCAAAGTTAGCAATCATGGCCACTACCGCGTACGCCCCTTTACAGCGTCTATGCACGCCGGCGACCGCATCAAAGGTCATGTCGGTATTTAGCACGGCATTGCGTGAGGTTTGCTCAATTTCGTGTGCCAAGACATTTAGCAACACTTCGGAGTCGGAATTGGTATTGATGTGACGTAAATCTTGCTTAAACATTTCGGATTTTAATTGATCCGAATTGGTCAAATTGCCGTTATGCCCGAGCACTATTCCGAATGGCGAATTGACATAAAAAGGCTGTGCTTCCGCGGCACTGGATGAACCGGCAGTTGGGTAGCGCACATGGCCAATACCCACATTGCCGACCAAGCTACGCATGTGACGGGTTTGAAACACGTCTTTAACCAAGCCGTTGTTTTTATGCATAAAAAAGGTATTACCGTCTGTGGTAACGATGCCTGCAGCATCTTGCCCCCTATGCTGCAAGACCAACAAACCATCGTACAACAATTGGTTAACAGGGTTTTTACCAACGATACCTATGATTCCGCACATGGATGTAACCTTAAATAATGAATACTGTGTAATGAATACTGCGTTTAATCTTTATGCCTAGAACGGTCCCAATGATGCTGGGGTCGCATCCTTGCTAATCGTACTTAATGTACTGGCCTATGCTCTCTGGCACCCAAGGCATTATATGGCCAACCAAGGCTTCAAACGGGGCACTCAACATGGCATCTCGCCAACGGTCATCCTTAGGCAAATCGGTCATGCCAGCTAAAAACACCAACAAGCAAACAATGATGATGCCGCGTGTCAGGCCAAACAATCCACCTAACAGACGATTTAGCCAACCTAAGCCTAATTTCTTAAACATACTGGCCAGCGCAATCGACAGCAGACTGCTAATCAGCAATGTCGATAAAAATACAATTAAAAATGCTGCCGCGACCCGCAGTGATTCAGTGGGGATGACCTCAGGCATCATGGGCACCAATTGACTGGCGTAACTTTTCGCGACGAAGAAGGCCAGCACCCAAGAGACTATGGACAACGCTTCCAGCACCAAGCCGCGCATGACGCTCAACCCGACAGATAGGCCTAATATGGCCAGTACCAAGTAGTCAAAACTAGTCATGATTTAGGCCACCACGCTGCTTAAATAGCTCAGTCATTAGCCACTACCATGCCTTGCATATTTAAGGCCTGAAGTTTAAGCATGGCTTCGGCAGCCTGCTGACGCGTAGGGTAATCGCCGGTTCTTAAACGAATCTTCTCACCTTTTTCGGTATTAACTTTTTTTATGCTGGCCTGATAACCAGCTTGCTTTAACTTGCCTTCTATTTCAGTGACGCTGGCCATAGAGGAATACACCCCTATTTGAATAGCAAAACCGGACTTTGCAGCCGCACTGCCATCGGCTTTTGTCAGTGCTGGTGTGGCAGGCTGCGACTTAGCCTCAGGCATATTAGCCTCTAGCGGTTTGGCTTCTAGTGGTTTTTCTATTGTTGTCTGTGTTGGTTTTTCTGTGGGCTTAATTGGAGCAGGAACCGCGCTGGCTGCACTGTCATTTACAGCAACAGGCGTGGTCTCTGCGGTGGCTGACACCGAATCGGCGAGCGGCGAGACAGGTGGCAGAAGTGGCGCAGCAAGAGGAGCTGGCGCTGCAATCGGTTCGACCACACCGGCATCGACACCCGCCATGGTTATCTTGATGGCGGCACTTGGGGCCAAACTAGCGCGATCTTGCAATACCATGGGCAACACACCTACCATCAACAAAACCAAGCCTACTGCACCGACCAGGCGACGCCTAGCCCGTTTTTTTAAACTTAATTCTTGATCGTGGTCTGTATCAGGTGGCATTGCTGCATTCCTTAAAATAGCATGAACATGGGACTATTGTTAAACAGTGTGATTAGGCAATATTTGCATCACACTGGCAACAGTAAAAAACGAACCAAACACGATTATTTTAGCATTTTCATTTGCATCCATACAGGCTTCTGCATCAATACATGCTTGAATATAGGCTTTATCTGCACTGGCAAAGGTTTTAATTGTCGACCCTGGCGCCAGACTGGCAATTTGCTGCGCCAAATCTTTTGCTAGCGCGCCGCGTGCATGCATGGTATCGGCTACATACCAGCCATCTATTTCATCTTTTAGCGCCAAAATCACCCCACCGCTGTCTTTATCAGCCAGCATAGCGAACACTGCGTAGGTTTTACCATTTAGTTTGCTATCTGAATCGCTGCGTACTGCCTGCAAGTTGCTTGCCAAGGCACGGGCTGCGTGAGGATTATGGGCTACATCCAGTATCACGCTAGTTCGCTTAGTGCCGACATACGCTGGCCGAATAGTTTGAAAACGACCAGACAGATTTAGATTGCCTAATCCCGTCGCTAAGCTGGACTGCCCCACCGGGAGGCGGTCTTGCAAGGCCTCCACCGCGGATACGGCGCAGGCGGCATTATTAAACTGATAAGCACCCAGCAAAGCCGGATTGGGCAGGGTATAGCGAGTTTGCTGCTGTACTTGATAATGCCAACAGCCTTGCTCCAAGTGAGCATTGAATTCATTTCCCAGACAAATCAGCGGCGCCGCAATGCTCGCAGCATGGGCAAGCAGACTAGCAGGTGGCTCAGGGTCCCCGCATATGGCCGGTACGCCCGGGCGAAAAATGCCAGCCTTTTCATAACCAATTGCTTCACGCGTGTCTCCCAGAAATTCTTGATGATCCAAATCAATGCTGGTGACGATAGTGCAACTAGGATTGAAGGCATTAACGGCATCCAAGCGCCCACCTAAGCCAACCTCGAGTATGGCGACCTCCACCCCTGTTTTGATGAAATGCCAAACGGCGGCCAAAGTACCCACTTCAAAATAGGTCAGCGCGATAGCCGGTTCAACGCACCGGGCTTGCTCAACCACAGCGAAAGCATGGCAGAGCATGGCATCACTGACTGGCACTCCGCTTACTCTAACGCGCTCGTTGTAATGCAGGATATGCGGTGAGGTGTAGCAGCCAACTAGATAGCCAGCCTGCAAATAAATTTGCTCTAGCATGGCACAAGTAGAACCCTTGCCATTGGTTCCCGCCACGGTAATGATAGGAAATTGTATTACTTGCAATTGCATTCGGCTCAGCATTTCCTGAACCCTATCCAAACCCATGGCGATGGATTTGGGATGCAATCTTTCGATGTAACTTAGCCAGGCGGCCAAGTCGTTTGATTGAAACGCTGAACTGGTGATCTCGTTAGAAATAGCTAAGACCTTTTAGTCTGGCAAAATACTGGCCGATATAGGCCAGCGCATATTGAGGTGATTAAGCCG
>CALFXV010000083.1 GCA_937957775.1 uncultured Methylotenera sp.
ATCAAACTTGACATGATTAAGGTTGGATTGTTAGCAGATTAAATAGCAGGGTGCCTAATTTCAATCTTGCGTGTCTATATTTTGGTGTTTAACGGCGCCATGGGATTTATGGTGGTCGGCGTGTTTTTCTTTATGTTTGACCACTTGGCGATCCAATTTGTCGGTCAGCATATCAATGGCGCTGTACATGTTTTCACCTTCGCAGGCCGCGTGCAAATCGTTACCAGGCACATGCAAAGTGGCTTCTACTTTTTGGGCAAGCTTTTCTACACTCATGGTCACTTTGACGTCAATCACGTGATCAAAGTGATTGCTGATGCGGGTTAATTTACTGGTGACGTAATCGCGTAATGCAGGAGTGACTTCTAGATGTAGGCCGGTTAATTGTAAATTCATGACTTGCTCCTTATTAAAATATTCAGCAAAGCGACCCTGCTAAAAACCGACATTGGTGGCGTTTTCAGCGAGACTAAACACTTGCCGAACAGTTTCAGTTTACACCGTTAGCCGGCTGATGCGCTAGGGTGGGCGCGCCTTTTTTTGCTGGGTTTTTAAAAAAAGCAGTCGGGCATAGCTGCGCTAATTCCTTGCGAATTGGCGGCGGATTTATAGGGTTTTTCTTAAGCTGGCCGGGGCTATGTTGAGTGACTCACGGTATTTGGCTATGGTACGGCGCGCCACCACTATGCCTTGCTTGGCCAATAAATCGGTTATTTGGTTGTCCGAAAACGGCTTTTTAACGTTTTCTTGTTCGACCAATTGTTTGATCAAGGCGCGTATGGCCGTGGCTGAGCATGTGCCACCGCTGTCGGTAGCCACCGAGCTACCAAAGAAATACTTAAGTTCAAACACGCCGCGTGGCGTCAGCATGTATTTGTTGTTGGTCACCCTTGAAATGGTCGACTCGTGCAATTCCAGTTCTTCAGCAATTTCACGTAAGACCATAGGCCGCATCGCGACTTCACCGTATTCTAAGAAATTCCGTTGCCTGTCGGTGATCGCTTGCGCCACGCGCAAAATGGTAGCAAAGCGTTGTTGGATGTTTTTTATCATCCACTTTGCTTCTTGCAATTGGCTTTGCAAATATTGGTTGGAGCTGTCCCGATTGCGCTTCAGGATGCCCGCATACAATTGATTGACTTTAAGCTTGGGAATGACGCTTTCGTTCAGGCTAGCCTGCCACACCCCTTTGACTTTTTTGATGATCACTTCATGCTGTATGTATTGCTCCGAGCCGATCACGCTAAAGGCATTGCCAGGTCTAGGGTTGAGGCTGGCGATCAGTTGTTGCACGCCCTTGAGGCTGGCTTCGTCACAGCCTAAAACCTTGCGCAGTTTAGCGAAATCGCGGGCACCCAGGGCAGGTAAGTGGCTTTCGGCGGTTAGCTTGGCCAGGCTTAAATAGGGCGTGTCATTAGGCATGGCAGCCAGTTGTAAGGACAAGCATTCGCTCAAATTACGGGCACCTACCCCAATCGGATCTAAGTGTTGAATATGGTGCAATGCCGTTTGCAATTCCAGCTCATCCAATGCCAATTCGGCCGGCATTTGTTCGATGAGGCTGGCTATCGATTCTTCCAAATAGCCGTCCTCGTTGATGCTGTCCACCAAAAGCAGCGCCAGTGTTTGATCGCGTTCCGAAAGGGGCATGAGTTTAAGCTGAGATAACAAATGCGCGCGCAAGCTAATTTGCAAGGTTTCTTGCGGCCTGTACTCGCTGTCGTCGTCGCCACTGGCTGCGTTTTCATCCCACAAGCTGCCATTGTTGCTGTCGTCGTAATCGCCGTTAAATTCATTGGCGTAGTCCGGGGCATTTTGATCAAACTCCACCGTACCGCTGGTGCTTAAGTCGCCTTGCCCGTCGGCGAATTCTTCTTGATTTAAATGCGACTCGAATTCGCCGCTTGCGTTGTCAACTTCGCTTAGTTCGCCGGCAAGGCTGGTGGCATTGAGCGTGACTTCGTCCTCGCTCAAGTCGTTGCTGTTGCCGTATTCGTCCTCGTTGTCATCGCCCCTTTCTAACAAGGGATTGCTTTGCATGAGCAAGTCTATCTCTTGATTAAGCTCTAAGGTGGAGAGTTGCAACAAGCGGATGGCTTGTTGCAATTGCGGGGTGAGCGATAGGTTTTGTGAAAACCGGAGTTGTAAACCTTGTTTCATAGCCGGAAATTTTTGCCTAAATAAATCTCGCGCACACTTTGATTTTCTATGATGTCGCTGGGCAGACCGGCAGCAAAAATCCGCCCGTCATTCACTATGTATGCGTGGTCACAAATGCCTAAGGTTTCTCGTACGTTGTGGTCGGTAATCAGCACGCCGATATTGCGCGCCGCTAACTGGCGGATAATCTTTTGAATGTCCATCACAGCGATCGGGTCTATGCCGGCAAAGGGTTCGTCCAACAAAATAAAACTCGGGTCGGTGGCCAGGCATCGTGCAATTTCAACGCGTCGCCGTTCGCCGCCAGATAAGCTCATCGCCGACTGGTCGCGCAAATGCGTGATGTGCAGTTCCGCTAATAGGGAGGCTAATTTTTCTTGCCGCTCATCGGCGTTGAGGTCTTGCAATTCCAGCACCGCTAAGATATTTTCTGCCACCGTCAGTTTGCGAAAGATGGACGCCTCTTGCGGCAGATAAGACAGACCCATCCTAGCGCGTTGATGGATGGGCAAGCGGCTTAACTCTTTGCCGTCTAGCAAAATGCGCCCGCCATTGGCGGCCAACAAGCCAACAATCATGTAAAAGGTGGTGGTTTTACCGGCCCCATTAGGCCCCAGCAACCCCACTACCTCGCCGCTTTTTATGTGCATCGAAATGCTTTGCACGACATCGCGTGATTGGTAGGATTTGCGTAAATTTTCGACCAGCAAGTCGCTCATTATTTGGACTCCGGACTGACTTGCAGGGTGCGACTTAAGCGCGCGTCTTTGGCCGCTGCTTTGTTGTTAGCTGGTGCCGACATGGGTTTTGCGTTGTCGGTGTTAGCGGGCGTGGCCGCTTTGTTTTTTGGTTGGATAATGGCGCGCACGCGGCCGCTATTTGGGCCATCTGCCAAGGTTTTTTTGCCGCCCATGACTTCCGCGTATTCTGCATTGGCATCGTAGCTAATGTATTCGCCTTGTATCATGTTGTCGCCGCGTTTGACGCTGGCTTTGCCAAATAACTGTACTTTATCCATGCGGCCATCGTATTCTATGCGCTTGGAACTGCCTTCCATGTATTCATTTTTACCTTCAATTTTTTGCTTGAAGCCAGTCGGATTGCCAAGAGCCGTGCTGTGTTGAAAGCCGCCGCTGTCTTCGCGTACGACCAAGGTGTCGGCATGGATGACCAAGCTGCCTTGGCTTAATATGACGTTGCCACTGTAAGTGCTAATTTGTTTGGCATCGTCTACGATGACGCTATCGGCTTCCAAATCGATGGGCTTGTCGCGGTCTGCTTGCTCGGCGTAAACCGGCATGGCCCAAGCAATAAGTAGCATGGGCAAGAGCCAGGCGTAGGCTGCATTGTTCATTCTGAAAGTGATTCCTTGCATAGGTTCTCCGAATTTACCCCTTGTTGCCACTGTCATTGGCGGCCTTAGGTGTGAACGGTTGACTGGGTTTAGCTAGGCGGCTTGTTTTTTCGTAATGGGCGCGCACTTGGTGCAATAAAGTTAGGGTTTGTTTTTCTTTGTCAAACACCATGCCGGTTGCACGGATGACGGTGTTAGGTGCTTGTCGAATCACCACCGAGCTGTTGGTTTGCACTAAATCTTGCTTGGGCAAGATAGTCAGGTCTGGGGTGGTGATGGTCAATTCTGCTTGGTCAGCACGACCACGGCGGGTGATTTTTACCCCGTCTAACAATTGCACTTCATCGCCGTCATGAGAGACTATGCCGCGTTGGGCTTGCACCTCGGTATAAAATTTATTGGCAACAAATTGCGTGTAACGGGGGCGGGTTAAGTGCGTGCTGTCGTCGTTTGGGAAATGCTTCATTTCAAGCGAGGCGAGTTTGTAGCGCAACTTCCCTTGCTCGTCGGTTTGCGTGGTGACAAAGTTTTTGACTATGACATCCGCGTTCTGGTGCTGCCGTCCGTTTAACTTAAAGCTGGGGGACTGTACCACGTGATTAATCCAAGCCGTCATCAGCGCTAGCAGGCTTAGCAGTATCAGTGGGGCGACGATGGCAGAGCGGTTAGTGATGGCCATGATAGGGCAGCGTCAATTAGACAGTTTAGACTGAATTAAAAATGGCGCCATTTGCTGATCAAATTGGCCCTGCGCGCGCATGATCAATTCGCACACTTCGCGCACCGCGCCATGGCCGCCTTTTTTAACGGTGACGTAATGGGCGTGGGCTAATACCAAATCCGCTGCATTAGGCACAGCGATGGCGATGCCGCATTGCAGCATGGCGGGTAAATCGACTACGTCGTCACCCATAAAGGCGCACTGCTCTGGCCTCAAACCGCTGGTGGCTATTAAGGCTTGAAAAGCCAGCAACTTGTCTTCTGCGCCTTGGTAAAAATGCGCCACCCCGGTGCTGAGCGCGCGTTTTTTGACCACCTCTGAGGTGCGGCCGGTAATGATGGCCAACTCCACGCCACTGGCTTTAAGCAGTTTCATGCCTAAGCCATCGTGCGCATGAAAGGTTTTGTATTCTTGACCGTCGTCGCCCAAAGTAAGGCCACCATCGGTCATCACGCCATCGACATCCAATATCAGTAGTTTGATGGCTTGGAGTTGCGTCTGGATAGCAAAATGGGCTGGCAAAGGAGCAGCCTGGCTAGGCTGCTGGCCTCGATTAACTAGCGGGCCGCCGCCATGCAATTCGGCCAAATGCTCGGCAGTAAAGTCACGTTGATCCAATACGCATAGCGCTAATGCGTCGCCTAAGGCCATGGCCACTGTGGTGCTGGCAGTCGGCGCTAAGCCCAGCGGGCAGGCTTCCTTACTGACTTGGGCACTTAAATGGATGTCGGCTGCGTTGGCCAAGCTGGATGGATTGTTGGCGGTGATGGCGATGACGAAGGCGCCTAGGCGTTTTAAGGGCGGGACCAGTGATAGCACTTCTGGGCTTTCACCGGAATTGGATAAAGCCAGCACGATGTCATCCGCAGCCACCATGCCTAAATCGCCATGGCTAATGTCGTGCGGGTGGACAAAAAAAGCCGGCGTGCCGGTGCTGCAAAAAGTTGAGACTATCTTGCCACCTACGTGAGCGGATTTGCCCATGCCGGTCACTACCACGCGGCCTTTGCATTGCACAATGCGGCTGACGGCATCGCTAAATGCATGATCCAACTGGCTGGCAATCGCTTGCAATTCATCGGCTTCATGGCTTAGTGTGGCCCGCGCCAATGGCAAGCTAGCGGCTGTGCTGGCTTGAGGCTGGGCGTTTTGATGGTCAGACAAAGGCATGTGCTTGGCAGGTTTAAATCAAATTTCTAGAACACCAAGTATAAAAGGGAAACCCGCAGTGATAAAGCCTAAAACCGAGCTAATCTAGGCAAATTTAGAAAAAATAGCCAAATTTTTTGGTTTTAGGCATAAATTTTGCTAACAAGCTTGATTTTTCAATTATATGGCGGCCATTAGCCAGCAATTTTTTTCGTATCTTTACGGCAGATGTGAAACAATAAGGGTATAAAAATTTAATCCAAAGTAAGCCTTAATTCATGTTTGACACCTTGCCCTTAATTCTAGTCTTGCTCATCAGTTCGGTGTTGGCCGTGGCCTTGTTCAGGCAGCTTCGGTTACCCGCCATGTTGGCTTATTTTTTGGTGGGCATGGCGCTGGGTCCGCACACCTTTGGCTTGTTGCCGGACACCGAGGCCAGTCGAGAATTTGCCGAGTTTGGCATCGTCTTTTTGATGTTTAGCATAGGCCTGGAATTCAGCTTGCCGCAGTTGTATGCCATGCGTAAAAAAGTTTTGGGGCTAGGTGGCGCGCAAGTGTTTCTCACCCTGGCAGTGGTCATGACGGTAGGCAAGCTAGCCGGATTGGATTGGCCGGCGGCTTTTGTCATCGGTGCGGCCTTGGCCATGTCCTCAACCGCCATCGTCTCTAAAATTTTAGCTGAACGGGTCGATCTTAACTCCAGGCACGGCCGCTTAAGCATAGGCGTGTTGCTGTTTCAAGACATTGCGGTAGTGCCGGTATTGGTGCTCATTCCGGCTTTGGGTTTAGCTGGCGCCAACTTAACCGATGTATTGGGCATGGCTTTGCTCAAAGCGGCGGCCATGCTCTTGTTTTTATTCACCATAGGCAAATGGTTGATTAATCCATGGTTTAACGTCGTGGCCGGTCAACGTTCGCGCGAGCTGTTTGTCATGAACGTATTGATGGTGACTTTGTTGCTGGCTTTTGCCACCAAGTCCGCGGGTTTGTCTTATGCCTTGGGGGCATTCATTGCCGGCATGTTGATATCTGAAACCAAATTTCGCTACCAAGTGGAATCGGACATTGCGCCTTTCCGAGACATCTTGCTTGGTCTGTTTTTTATCAGCGTCGGCATGCTGCTTAACTTGCAGCAAATCGCCGCTAACCTAGGCGTCGTTTTACTCATCCTATTGGCTTTCGTCTTGTTAAAAGCCGCCATCGTTAGTTTGGTCATACGCCTTATGCAGTATGAAGCCGGGGTGGCCATCCGTACCGGCTTGATTTTGGCGCAAGCAGGTGAGTTTAGTTTTGTGATTTTAGCCCTAGGCGTGGAGCAACATTTGGTCAGTGGCCCAGCCTTGCAATTGGTGCTCGCGGCCGCCTTGTTATCCATGGTGTTGGCGCCATTTATGATTCAATTTAATGGCCGCATTACGCGTAAATTGGTCAGCAGTTACAGCCGCAATAGCGGGCAAATTGTGCAAGACATAGACGACGGTAGTAAGCACTTACATAACCACGTGATTATTTGCGGCTATGGCCGTAGCGGCCAGTACCTGGGCCGTTTTCTCCAAGAAGAAAGCATCCCCTTTGTGGCCCTGGATATCGACCCGTCGCGGGTGTTGGAAGCCGCCGCCGCGGGTGAAAACGTCATGTTTGGCGATGCCGCCAGACGCGTGGTTTTGGAGGCAGCCGGGGCTGCTCGCGCTAAGGCATTAATCATCAGTTACGCAGACAACCGCGCGGCCATGAAAATCTTACACATCGTGCAAGAAAAATACCCGCAATTACCGGTGATCGTGCGCACGGTAGACGACAGCAATATGGAAGCCTTGCGCGAAGCGGGTGCCACCGAAGTGGTACCAGAAATACTAGAAGGCAGCTTGATGTTAGCCTCGCATGCCTTGATGTTATTGGGCGTGCCTTTGCACCGTGTGGTAAAACGCATACGGCTATTTCGTGAAGCGCGCTACCAATTATTCAAAGGCTATTTCCATGGTATCTCCGATGCCGAAGACGAGTCACTGGAGCGCCAGCAAGTACGCTTGCATTCGGTGATTATTTCGCCGGGTTCTTACGCCATAGGCCGCCGCTTAGTGGATATGCATTTAGAGAGCTTCGAGGTGCACATTAAATCCATACGCCGACCCAATTCCAATGGTATGGTGCCCAGTAACGAAAGCCCATTGGCCGAGGGCGATGTCATTGTCTTGCTGGGTCAGCCGACCGGTTTAAGCAACGCACAAAACGCCTTATTAATCGGCCGCGTTGCCAATAAATAATCGGCTACCATGAGTCAAAAAATAGTCATAGTGGGTGGCGGGATAGTTGGGTGCATGACGGCCATGGCCTTGGTTGGCCGTGGCTGCGAAGTCACCATCGTCGAGCGCAATGAGATTGCCAGTCAGACCTCGGGCGAATCCTCTTGGGCCGGCGGCGGCATTCTTTTTCCCCTATTGCCTTGGCAATATGCCGATGCTGTCAATGCCTTGACGCGCCATGGGGCAGATAGCTACCGTGCTTTAAGTCAACGGTTACTAGTGGAAACCGGCATCGATTCGGATTTTCTTGAATCCGGTTTTTTATTGCTACCTAAATTTGATGTGGCCGCTGCCCGTGCCTGGTGCGATAAGAATCAAGTACTCGCACAGTCGGTTAAAGCAGCCGATTTTGCGGTGCAATCCTTAAGTGGTGAAGACGCACTTTGGTTGCCGAGGGTGTGCCAAATACGCCCGCCGTATTTTATGCAGGCATTACGCCAATGGCTAGTGCAAAATAAGGTGACCTTGATGGAGCGCACCGAGTTAAAACCGCTTAAACAATGCGCGGCCTTAAATACATGGGAAACCGTCAACGGCGAAACCCTAACAGCCGATCAATTTGTCGTGACATCGGGTGCGTGGAGCTTTGAATTACTCAAGGAAACCAGCGCTAAGCTCAACATCAAACCCATGCGCGGTCAGATTTTATTGTACAAGCCCGAGCACAATCTAAAGCAGCTGGTTTACCGGGAAGGCTTTTACATGATTCCGCGGCGGGATGGCTATTTACTGGCAGGCAGCACCTTGGAAGACGTCGGTTTTGAGGCCGCTGTCACGCGTGAAGTACGCGATGAAATTCGCGCTAGAGCCGAAGCCATTATGCCGGCCTTAAAAGGCATGCCCATCATCAAGCACTGGAGCGGTCTGCGGCCTGGCACCCCAGAGAATTTACCCACTATAGGCGCCCATCCCACTATACAAAATTTGTATTTAAACACCGGGCATTTCCGCTACGGTTTAACCATGGCGCCTGCCAGCGCCGCGTTAATCAGTGCCTTAATGTTGGGTGAACCCCCGGCGCTGGATGCCAGCCCTTATGCATGTTTGCAATGATAAAAATAGACTGAGGATAAGCGTATGGCGACTTGTGTAATGATGCAAAACCCCACTAACGGATTAATTCGTAGGGGCTATTTTGGCTTCAGTTGGACCTACTTATTTTTTGGTTGGTTTGTGCCGTTAATACGCGGCGAATTAGGGGTGGCGGCCTTGCACTTCTTCTTCACCTTGATTACCTGTGGTTTGTGGCAAATTGTTTTTGCTTTTTTATACAACAAGCAATACATGCGCCGCATGCTGGAAAAAGGCTACGTGCTCAAAGACAGGCCGGATGTGATGGCCAATGCCAGAATGGCCTTGGATGTTGCTGATTTAGGCTAGCCTGCCTGCCATAGCCCAGACTGACCGCCGCTTTTTTCCAGCAACTTAATCTCGCTGATGAGCATGCCGCGGTCGGCGGCTTTGCACATGTCGTACACGGTTAGCAATGCCACGCTCACGGCGCAAAGCGCTTCCATTTCAACGCCGGTTGGGCCTGTGGTTTCAGAACTTACCGTGCAGACCACGGCCTGCTGTTTATCGTCTATGTCAAACGTCACCGATACTTTTGTTAAAGCTATCGGGTGGCATAAAGGAATTAAATCGGCCGTGCGTTTAGCACCTTGAATAGCGGCAATACGGGCAATGCCCAGCACGTCGCCTTTTTTGGCGTCGCCCTGTTTAATTAACTGCAAGGTGCTGGCTTGCATGCTGATGCGGCCGGTTGCCACGGCGATTCTTTTTGTGAGGACTTTGCTGCCGACGTCCACCATGTGCGCTTGGCCACTTTGATCAAAATGGGTAAGTGCGTCAGCACCGCTGTCTTGTTTGCTCATGGCTTGTTTCCGCGTTGGTTTATTTTTATGATGGCAGCTGAACTCGCTGCTTAAAGTAGTTATCATGATAACAATGAAATTAAAGATTAGTCTAATCGCATTTAGCTTGGCCATCACGCTGCTGGCGGGTGTGACATGGGCAAACAATTTGCCCGACCTGGGTGACGTGTCGCAAACCGTGTTAACGCCACTTCAAGAACAGGCCATAGCCGAACAAATCTTACGCGATGTGGCGGTCAGCGATGATGTGGTGCAAGACATCGAAGTCACCGCTTACTTGCAAGCCCTAGGCATGCGCCTGGTGTCCAGTAGCCCAGATAACCAACTCAAATTCAATTTCTTTGTCGTGCAAGACAATTCCATTAATGCCTTTGCCATGCCAGGCGGCGTGGTGGGCGTGCACACCGGTTTAATTTTAGCCTCTAACAGTGAATCGGAATTGGCCAGCGTCTTGGGCCATGAAATTGGCCACGTCACGCAGCACCATTTGGCGCGTATGCTGGCCGCGCAAAAAGGCGATACTTTCAAGAACATTGCCGGCATGGCTTTGGCTATTTTGGTGGCGCGCGCCAATCCACAATTAGCAGGTGGGGCCATGACCACGGCTTCCGCCATAGGTGTACAAAGCCAATTGGATTACACCCGGGAGCACGAGCGCGAAGCCGACCGCATCGGCCTGCAAATCTTGGACAGCGGTGGCTTCGATGTGCGTGCCATGCCAATATTTTTTAACACTTTGCAGCGTGGGTCGCGTTTTGCTGAGGGCGGCGCACCTAGTTTTTTGCGCACCCATCCGTTAACCAGCGAGCGTATTGCCGATGTCGACAATCGGGTGGCATTAATGCCTTATCGGCAAGTACCAAACAGCTTGGATTTTCAGTTGGTAAGGGCAAAACTGTTGGCTAATAAAGAGGTGCCAGAAACCATGATAGCGGTCTTTGAGCAAAACATACGTGAGCGCCGCTACAGCAATGAAGCAGTAGAACATTACGGTTTGGCGGTGGCCTACATGCGCAAAGGCGGGCAAAAAGACTATTTGGCCAAGGCTGAACAAGAAATTTTATGGCTAAAGAAGAATGCCGCACCGCACGCCATGATAGAAAATTTACATGCGCGCTGGCAGGTAGCGAACAACAACCCAAAATTAGCGGCCAGCCAATACGCGGCCGCTTTGAAGTTGTACCCAGATAACCGCGCCTTGATCTATGGTTACACGGAACATTTTTTAGCCATCAAACAGCCCGATCTGGCGATTAAGATGATTAAAGAAAAGCAAGGCCTCTATCCCTATGATGCCTATATGTATGAGTTATTGGCCAAGGCTTACGCCATGCAAAATAAAAACTTACTCAGTCACCAAGCGCAGGGCGAGGCGTATTTTAGACAATACGATTTGGCGCGTGCGATTGAGCAAATGGACATTGCTAGCAAAGCACAGGATGGCGATTTCTATCAGGCATCGATTGTGGAAGCCCGCTTAAAAGAACTGCGTCGCATGCAAGGTGAGGCGAAGAAAAAGTAAGCTGCGCAGTGTAAGTTCTGCCCTTGCGCGGGCAAATTAATAAATTTAATTTATCAATATCATTTGAATGATGTATTAGATTTATTGTTAAAGCGCTATATAATTCATCCCACGCAATCAAATTGCATTAAGTTTTTTAGTGTTTAACCCATTTTTAAAAGGAAAATTATTATGTCATTAGTTAATACGACCATTAAACCATTCAAAGCACAGGCTTACCATAACGGTAAATTTGTTGAAGTCACTGAAGCCAGCCTAAAAGGCAAATGGTCTGCGGTGGTGTTTTACCCAGCGGATTTCACTTTTGTTTGCCCAACTGAATTAGGCGATTTGGCAGATAACTACGCCACATTCCAAAAAATGGGCGTGGAAATTTACGCGGTTTCAACCGACACGCACTTCACACACAAAGCTTGGCACGATGCGTCTGACACCATCAAAAAAATTCAATACCCTATGATAGGTGACCCAACTGGCACCATTACACGCAACTTTGAAGTGATGATAGAAGAAGAAGGTTTGGCACTACGCGGTACTTTCTTAATCAACCCAGAAGGCGTGATTAAAGCCATGGAAGTAAACGATCTAGGCATAGGCCGTTCTGCTGCGGATTTAATCCGTAAAGCGCAAGCCGCGCAATACGTGGCTAGCCATCCAGGTGAAGTGTGCCCAGCATCATGGGCACCAGGCAGCGAGACATTGGCGCCATCACTTGATTTAGTAGGCAAAATCTAGATTTAGCGTTTTAAATGGATGGGTGCCCCAAAGCCATAAGCTAGGGGCACCATTAAAAACCACAGCTTTATCCAAAAGATAAGGCTTTTTTTAACAAAAAAATTAATATAACGAGAGCAACCATGGCCTTAGATACCCAAATTAAAACCCAATTACAAACCTATTTGCAGATGCTCAAAGAGCCAGTCGACTTGGTGGCATCATTAGACGATAGCGCAGGTGCAAAAGAAATGTTGGCTTTATTGGAAGAGCTAGCCGGCATGTCTGACAAGATCAGCTTACGCTTTGATGAGCATATACGTAAGCCGTCTTTTTCAGTCAACCGGGGTGCGGCGCATAAAGACGCGGCGCAGGCAGTGGGCATTCGTTTTGCTGGCATACCCATGGGCCATGAATTCACTTCTTTGGTCTTGGCCTTGCTGCATGTTGGCGGTCACCCGCTTAAATTAGAGGCGGAAAAAATCGCGCAAATTGCCGCATTAGAGGGGCATTTTGCTTTTGAAACCTTCATCTCATTAAGTTGCCACAATTGCCCAGAAGTGGTCCAGGCCTTGAATTTGATGGCGGTGATCAACCCGAATATCAGCCATGTCATGGTGGACGGCGCCTTGTATCAAGATGAAGTGAACGAACGCAAGATCATGGCCGTGCCGACCATATTCATGAACGGCGTGGAGTTCGGTGCAGGGCGCATGGGCGTGGATGAAATCTTGCCTAAATTAGACCAAGGGGCACAAGCGCGCGAAGCCAAAAAGCTAGCAGCCAAAGCACCCTATGATGTGTTGATCGTGGGCGGTGGTCCAGCCGGTGCCGCGGCAGCCATTTATGCGGCCCGTAAGGGAATACGCACCGGTATCGTCGCCGAGCGATTTGGTGGCCAAGTGATGGACACCATGGCCATAGAAAACTTCATTTCGGTTAAAGAAACCGAAGGACCGAAGTTGGTTGCAGCGCTTGAAGAGCACGTTAAAACCTATGACATCGATGTGATGAATTTACAGCGTGCACTATCCTTAACGGCGCCTAAAGTTGGTGCCGGAGGTTTGATAGAAGTGACCTTGGAAAACGGCGCCAGCCTGTCCAGCAAAGCGGTTATCGTCGCGACCGGTGCGCGTTGGAAAGAACTGAACATTCCAGGCGAACAAGCTTACCGCGGTAAGGGCGTGGCTTATTGCCCGCATTGCGACGGCCCCTTGTTTAAAGGTAAGCACGTGGCAGTGATTGGTGGTGGTAACTCTGGTGTGGAAGCGGCTATTGATTTGGCGGGTTTTGTCAGCCACGTTACCTTATTGCAATTCGGTGATAAGTTGACTGCTGATGCGATTTTGCAGGATAAATTGCACAGCCTAAGCAATGTCACGGTGATAGTGAATGCCGAAACCAAGGAAATCACCGGTGAAGATGAAAAGGTCAACGGTTTGATTTACCGTGACCGGGTCAGCGATACCTTGAAAACCGTCACATTGGCTGGGGTGTTTGTGCAAATAGGCTTGTTGCCGAATACCGACTGGCTGAAAAGCAGCGGCATGGCTTTGAGTAAATTTAATGAGGTGGAAGTGAACGCACACGGCCAAACTTCGCTGGCTGGGGTGTTTGCCGCAGGCGACGTGACCACCGTGCCTTATAAGCAAATTATTATTGCTATGGGCGAGGGCGCCAAAGCTGCATTGGGTGCGTTTGATTATTTAATACGGCAATAATCCGCATCCAGAAAAAACAAGGCGATAGCATGGCTATCGCCTTGTTTTTTTCAGCAGTCAGATGCTATTTTTTGCAGCAGTCACCGCTTTTGCAGCCAAATAAGGCATACGCTGGGTAGTAGCTGAACAAGCCGGTTAACAAAGGCGCGATCCCTATCCATGCCCAAACTGGGCCAGCAAATGCGGTTACCCAAGTGATCAAAGCAATGCCCACCACTATGCGTATAATTTTTTCGATACCGCCAAGGTTGGTTTTCATGATGCCTATCCTTTAATAAAGAGGGGTTTGAATGCACTAGCTAGGCTAGTTGATCCATCATACACCGATGGTGAATAAGCATAGTATTTGCTTTAGCTGGCCATGCTCAAGGCCACCGCCTCGGCGATGCGTATGCCATCCACGCCGGCCGATAAAATCCCGCCGGCGTAACCCGCGCCTTCCCCAGTGGGGTATAAACCTTGCGTGTTGATGCTTTGCAAACTTTCCTCATCGCGCTTGATGCGTATGGGCGAGGAAGTGCGTGTTTCTACGCCAGTCAGTATGCCATCGGCCAGATCAAAGCCTTTAATTTGTTTGGCAAACTGCGGGATGGCTTCGCGTATGGCACTGATGACAAATTCCGGTAAGGCCGTGTCTAAATTGCCCAAGCGCACGCTGGGGGTGTAAGAGGGCAAGACTTGACCAAATTCGGTCGAGGCTTGATTGGCCAGGAAATCGCCTATTAACTGCCCGGGTGCTTGGTAGGTGCTGCCGCCCAATAGAAAAGCCTGATGTTCCCAGTGCCGTTGAAAGGCGATGCCGGCTAGTGGGTGGCCGGGGAAATCCACTTCTGGCGTGATGCCCACTACTATGCCGGCGTTGGCATTGCGTTCGTTGCGTGAATACTGGCTCATGCCATTGGTCACCACGCAACCGGCCTCCGAGGCCGAGGCCACGACCGTGCCGCCTGGGCACATGCAAAAGCTGTAGACGCTGCGACCGTTGCTGGCATGGTGGACCATTTTATAATCGGCTGCGCCCAAGATAGGGTGTTGTGCATTTGGGCCGTGGCGGGCGCTGTCGATTAAGGATTGCGGGTGCTCAATTCTGAAGCCTACGCTAAAAGGCTTGGCTTCGATGAAGACGCCTCTTTCGTAGAGCATCTCAAAGGTATCGCGGGCGCTGTGGCCCACCGCTAAAATCAAATGGTCGGTGGCAATGCGCTCGCCGTTTTGCAACACGACGGCTTGCACTTGATGTTGCCCTTGCTCGTTGCTGCTCAGCTCTATGTCGTCCACGCGACTTTGAAAGCGAATCTCGCCGCCAAGGGCGATGATGGTTTCGCGCATTTTTTCCACCATGCTGACCAATCTGAAGGTGCCTATGTGCGGGTGGCTGACGTATAAAATTTCTTCTGGCGCACCGGCTTTGACGAATTCGTTCAGCACTTTACGACCCCAATGCTTGGGGTCTTTAATTTGACTGTATAGCTTGCCGTCAGAAAAGGTGCCAGCGCCGCCTTCACCGTATTGCACGTTGGATTCGGTATTCAATTCGCTTTTACGCCAAAAATTAAAGGTGTCTTTGGTGCGTTCCCGCACCGCTTTGCCACGCTCTAATACCAAGGGTTTAAATCCAGACTGGGCTAATATCAGCGCGGCAAATAAGCCGGATGGCCCCATGCCAATAATGACCGGCCGTTTTGTTAAGTTGGCGGGCGCTTGCGCCACGAAATGGTAAGACGTGTCTGGTGCCAATTTGACGTGCGGGTCTTTGCGTAATTTAGCGAGGATTTTGGCCTCACCTTGCACCGTCACATCCAAGGTGTAAGCCAATAAAATTGCGTTGGCTTTGCGCGCATCGACGCCTCGTTTGAAAATGGCGTAATCCAATAAATCGGCCGCATTGATGCCCAATTTTTTTATGACGGCCGCCCGAATTTCATCGGGGTGGTGATCCAAGGCTAATTTAATTTCGGTGATGCGTATCATGGGCTAACCTAATTATAAGGGCGTGTTTACAGCGCTAAATTTAATTGCAATAACTGACGTAATAGCGGAACGGTAATGGGTTTTTTGGTAGTGAGTGACCACTCATCTAGGGCGTCTAAGGTGGCCATGAGGGTGGACAAATCCCGCCGCAAATAACGCAGGCAATACTCCACCACTTCACTGGGTAAGCGCATGCCGCGTTCCATGGCATGGTTTTGCAGGGCTAAGGATTTTTCTGCGTCGTTCAAGGCATGCAATTGGTAAACCAAACCCCAGGCTAGGCGGGTGGCCAAATCATCACGCAGACCCATTTGTGTGGGGGCGTGCAAGCCGGCCGTAATCAAGCTGCCGTAGTTTTCTTTTATCTGGTTATAGCGATTAAATAAATCGATTTGCGCATCCGCACTCAATAAATGCACGTCGTCCACCACCGTCACATTTTGCGCAGCACAGGCTTTGAGCAAATGGCTTTTGCCGCTACCGGCTTCCCCCCAAAGGTAGATGAAATGGGATGCGCCGGATGGCGAGATGGCCGCCCTTAAGCTAGCCAATGCCTCGGCATTACGGCCGGCCATAAAGTTTTGCAGGCTAGGTGGCGAGGCCGGTTTGATGTCGAGTAGAAGTTGCTTCATGGCTTTCAATAGGGAGGCGAAACTTAAGCGGCGCAGCGGATTTTGACTAGGCGTGTCATGCTGCAGAGAGTTAGATGATGCTGGCCGTTAAGAGTAGGCATCCTGTGTTTTTTTACTGCAGTTTTTTTGGGTTCAGTCGTCATATAGGTTAAAATTATACTTAAATTACTGTTTAACTCCCGAATTGCATTAAAAAAACCCTATTGATCACGAAGCGAGAGCCGTTTTGACTACCCACTCTACTAATACAACATCAATCAGCTACCGCGATGCCGGTGTAGACATAGAAGCAGGCGATGCCTTAATTGAAGAAATTAAACCGTTTGCTAAACGCACCATGCGCCCTGAAGTGTTGGCTGGCATCGGTGGCTTTGGCTCGCTATTCGAGATGCCTAAAAAATACAAAAATCCGGTATTGGTATCCGGCACCGATGGCGTGGGCACCAAACTTAAATTGGCCTTTGAATTGAATAAACACGACACCGTGGGCATCGATTTGGTGGCCATGAGTGTGAACGATATTTTGGTGCAAGGCGCTGAACCTTTATTTTTTCTAGACTACTTTGCCTGCGGCAAATTAGAAGTGGGCACGGCCGCACAAGTAATCAAAGGCATTGCCGCCGGTTGTGAGCAATCCGGTTGCGCTTTAGTGGGTGGCGAAACCGCCGAAATGCCGGGCATGTACCCAGCCGGTGAATACGATTTAGCCGGCTTTGCCGTGGGTTGCGTGGATAAAGAAAACATCATCAATGGCAGCAGCATAGCGGCCGGTGATGTCGTGTTGGGTTTGGCATCCAGTGGCGCCCATTCCAATGGCTATTCATTAATTCGCAAGCTGATAGCCAAATCCGGCATCGATTTTGCATCGGACTTCCACGGCCGCCCATTTAAAGACGTGGTGATGGCGCCCACGCGTATTTACGTTAAGCCCTTGTTGCAGTTGCTGGCTACCCTGCCGGTGAAAGGCATGGCGCACATCACCGGTGGCGGCATCACGGAAAACATTCCGCGTGTCTTGCCAGCGGGTTTAACCGCGGAAATTAAAAAAGGCAGTTGGCCTATGCCGCCTTTATTCACTTGGCTGCAAGCCCAAGGCAATGTAGCGGATTTGGAAATGTATAAAACCTTTAATTGCGGCATAGGCATGGCCGTAATCGTGGCCGAAGAGCATGCAGCTGCTGCCATGGACTTATTAACTGAGGCCGGTGAAAGCGTGTTTCACATAGGCCAAGTGCGCGCACAAAAAGCCGGCGAAGCCCCTACGCTTGTACTCTAAGCCTATTCTGTCTAGCGCAAGTCGCTGGCCGCATTAACACTATAAAGAAAAGCAAATGACCCCAAATTTAATCCGGCAAGCGGCGGTAATGTTATCCAATCTGCTGGAATTCAATAGCCCGGCGGATGCCAAGCTGAGCGAATTTTTTCGCAACAACCGCGATTTGGGCACCAAAGAACGCGCTTTTGTCGCCGAGAGCGTTTACGGCGTATTGCGCCGCTTACGCTTTTTAAGTGCGGTCACCGCTACCGACGACACCGATAACGACGACGCGCGTAAATTGGTCTTGGCCTGGATGTTGCGCATACAAGGCATGAGCATACAAAAAATGGAGCCCATGCTCAGCGAGCAGCAAATCGAATGGGCCCGCACCATTAAAGCCAAATCCACAGAAAACCTACCGTTGGCCGTGCAGGCCGATGTACGCGATTGGTTGTGGGAGAAATTGGTGGCGCAATACGGTGAGGCTGAGGCCTTGACCATAGCCCGCAGCATGCACGAAGGCGCGACCTTAGATTTACGCGTCAACACCATTAAAGCCACGCGCGATGAGGTACTGGCAAAATTTATCGCCGAAAACACCACGGGGGAGGCGAACATCACCCCTACCCCTTATTCACCCATAGGCTTGCGCATGCCTTTGCGTTTAAACATTAGCCGTCATGTGATGTTTACCGATGGCCAAATCGAAGTGCAAGACGAAGGCAGTCAAATCCTAGCGCATTTGGTGGCAGCCAAGCGTGGCATGATGGTGGCGGATTTCTGTGCCGGTGCCGGTGGCAAGACCTTGGCCATGGGCGCCCTGATGCGCAATACCGGCCGTTTGTATGCATTTGATGTGTCGGAAAAACGCTTGCACAGTTTAGGTCAACGCTTAAAACGCTCAGGCTTAAGCAACCTTAATGCGCAGCGCATCAACGGTGAAAATGACCCTAAATTAAAACGCTTAAACGGAAAATTTGATCGCGTGTTGGTCGATGCACCTTGCACAGGCTTGGGCACATTGCGCCGTAATCCGGATTTAAAATGGCGCCAAACGCCACAAGATTTAGCCGAGTTAACCGTCAAGCAAGCGGCGATTTTAGCCCGCGCGGCCAAGTTGACTAAAGCCGGTGGCCGTTTAATTTATTCCACCTGCAGTTTGTTAAGCG
>CALFXV010000084.1 GCA_937957775.1 uncultured Methylotenera sp.
TCACTCGGCTGACGTCGCCTACATCCTAGAAGCTTTGCCCTTGGAGCAAAGGCTAGATGTCTGGGAGTTGGTAAAGGTTGAGCGCGATGGGGACATCCTACTGGAAGTATCGGATGCCGTACGTCAAACCCTAATCGCGGACATGAACACCGACGAGTTGTTGGCTGCGGCCGAACAACTCGATACCGATGAGCTAGCCGATTTAGCGCCAGACTTACCTAAAGACGTATTGCAAGAGCTATTCGATAGCTTGGATACGCAAAACCGCGCCCGATTGCAATCGGCGCTGTCTTATGCCGAAGACAGCGTAGGCGGCATCATGGACTTCGATATCATCACCATCCGGGAAAACATTAGCCTGGAAGTAGCCTTGCGCTACATGCGCCGCTTAGGCAGTTTGCCGGATCACACCGATAAACTGTTTGTGGTAGACAGGCATGAAATTTTACTTGGGGTCTTACCTCTCAAACGATTGGTCGTGAACGATTTGGCCGCCAGTGTGGCCGACGTCATGGCAGCCGATGCCGTGGTGTTTCACCCCGATGAACCGGCCGATGAAACGGCCAAAGCCTTTGAGCGCTATGACTTGGTTACCGCGCCGGTAGTCGATGAAAATAATAAATTGGTCGGCCGTGTGACGGTGGATGCGGTGATGGACTTCATCCGCGAAGAAGCCGAAAGCGATAAGCTATCCATGGCCGGTTTGCGTGAGGAGGAAGACTTTTTCGCCTCCATATGGAAATCGGTACAAAACCGTTGGGCTTGGTTGGCGCTGAATTTGATGACGGCTTTAGTGGCATCAAGGGTCATAGGTATGTTTGAAGGCTCAATTGAGAAAATTGTCGCGCTTGCAGCATTGATGCCTATTGTTGCCGGCATAGGCGGCAACTCCGGCAACCAAACCACCACCATGATAGTGCGCGGCTTAGCCTTGGGGCAGGTGGCCTCACACAATATGCAATCACTCATCACCAAAGAGTTGGGCGTGGCATTGCTTAACGGTTTAATCTGGGGCGGCGTGCTAGGGGTCATTGCTTATGCGCTTTACGGCAACTTCAATTTGGGCTTGGTGATGATGGCCGCTATGGCCCTAAATTTATTGTTGGCGGCTTTAATGGGCGTGGTGATTCCGCTTAGCATGAATAAATTCGGTCGTGACCCAGCGGTGGGGTCCAGTGTGCTGATTACCGCGGTCACCGACAGTGGCGGCTTCTTAATCTTTTTAGGCTTAGCCACACTATTCCTGATGTAACGAACAAGGTTGTTCACTAAACGGGCAAGGTAAAAAATGAATCAAGAGATGCAATTAGTCTGGACAGAGTTATTTGCTGATTTAACGACGCCTTTTGCCTTATGGCAACTGGCCATTATCGCCATGGCGGCCAGCTTCGCTTGGGCAATCAATGGCCTAGTGAGATCCAAAGTCATGCGCAGTGCCCCAGAAAGCTGGAAATTAGCCATAGGCGGCATCAACCGAGTGTTATTCCCCTTAATTAGCTTGATCGGCATCCAGTTGGCGACACTGGTGCTGACCTTAATGCATAGCCCTGCCGCCAGTTTGCTGCACCTCGTTAGCACCTTACTCATTGCCTTGGTGTTGATACGCATCGCCGCTTATGCCGTGCGCTACATCATGGCCCCCAGTGGCATAGTCAAAACCCTAGAAAACAGCATCACCAGTTTTATCTTAATCGTGCTGGGCTTGTATTTAAGCGGCTTATTGCCGTCATTATTAGACGTGCTAGAAAGCGTGCAATTTAGCCTAGGTAAAAGTCGGCTTAATCTCTTATTGGTGCTGCAAGCCATCCTCACCATCATCTTGACTATATTCATCGCCTTGTCTTTAAGTCGGGTGCTGGAAAACAAATTGATGCGCAACGAACACATCAACATGAACATGCGCGTGGTCATGAGCAAACTGCTGCGCGGCTTCTTATTGGTCATCGCCTTGTTGATTGGCCTCTCGGCAGTCGGTCTGGATGTCACCCTGCTATCGGTATTTGGTGGCGCCCTCGGTGTGGGCTTAGGCTTCGGTCTGCAGCGCATCGCCAGCAATTACGTAAGCGGCTTCATCATATTGCTCGACCGCTCCATGCAAATAGGCGACGTGCTGACCGTGGATACCCATCATGGCGTGGTGAAAGATTTGCGCACCCGCTACTTGGTATTGCACAAGCTAGACGACACCGAAGTGATTATTCCCAATGAAATGCTCATCATCAATCCGGTCATCAACCACTCGCACACCGACCCCAAAGCCCGTGTGCAACTGCCGGTGCAGATCAGTTATGACAGCCCTTTAGAGCTCGCTATGCAATTGGTGGCCGATGCCGCCAAGCAACATGACCGTGTGTTGGCTAAGCCTGCCCCGGTGGTGCACATCAAAGGCTTTGCGGACAACGGCATAGACTTGGTATTAACCTTTTGGATGCCAGACCCAGAAGAAGGGCCGGCGGCCATACAGTCCGATGTCTATTTGTCCATCTGGCGGGCCTTTAAGGCAAACAACATTGCCATCCCTTACCCGCAGCGTGAAGTGCGCCTATTGGCCGGGTCAGCTACGCTATAGTCTGCATGGACTAGAGGCAATAAAAAAGCTCGCGTATAGCGAGCTTTTTTATTGCTTAAATAAATCAGGGATTATTTAAGTTTGGCTTCTTTGTATAAAACGTGTTGACGGACAACTGGATCAAATTTTTTGATTTCCATTTTGCCTGGCATAGTACGTTTGTTTTTAGTGGTGGTGTAGAAATGACCTGTACCAGCACTGGATTCTAATTTGATTTTTTCGCGCATAATGTTCTACCTTAGATTTTTTGGCCAGCAGCACGCAAGTCAGCAAGAACGGCATCGATACCATTTTTGTCGATAGTGCGAAGCGCATTGTTAGTAATGCGCATGCTTACCCAGCGGTTTTCGCTCTCAACCCAGAATTTGCGGTTTTGCAAATTAGGTAAGAAACGGCGTTTTGTTCTGTTGTTAGCGTGAGAAACGTTGTTGCCCACCATTGGCTTTTTGCCAGTTACCATACATACACGTGCCATGGTTAAATCTCCAAACTTCTGCTTTTTTCGAAAGTGCGCAATTATAGTACGAAAAGTATTATTACCTCAAGGTAATTATCAATAATATTTAGGCTTAATTACACGATCAGTGCTTGCCCGTGCTACCAAAACCACCTTCGCCGCGCTCGCTGCTATCAAAATCCCCAACTAAATGAAAATCCGCCTGCACCACAGGGACGATAACCAGCTGCGCGATGCGTTCCATGGGGTTGATTTCAAAGGCCGTTTGACCACGATTCCAGCACGACACCATCAATTGGCCTTGGTAATCGGAATCGATTAAACCGACTAAATTACCCAACACGATGCCGTGTTTATGGCCCAGTCCTGAGCGCGGCAATATCAATGCCGCGTAATAGATGTTGTCTAAATGAATGGCCATGCCAGTGGGAATCAGCGTGGTCTCGCCCGGCTGCAAGGTGATCGGCGCATCTAGGCAAGCACGCAAATCCAAACCCGCTGAACCGGTTGTGGCATAGCTGGGCATTTGTTGGTGTAAGCGGTCATCAAGAATTTTTAAATCGACAATAATTTTCATAAGCTGATTAAAATACCATTCATTAGTAAGGGTTAAATTTAGCTTAGCATTAAACACTAAATTTTAATATAAATCACTAAAACCATACGGCTATGGTTCTATCGATCGACAATAAAAAAACCCGCCAAAGCGGGTTTTTTATTAAGTCATGCAAACTTAAAATTTGTAGGTTGCGCCTACACTTAATAAGTAGTTTCTGCCAGCAGCTGGCTCATAGAATCTTGAGTTGCCGTCATTGATTCTTACTGAGCCTATGTAATCTTTATCAAAGATGTTTTCCACACGAACAAATTCCGTAAAATTCCAACCACCCACATTTTGCTCAAACCCTGCCCGTATGTTGGCAATTTTGTAAGATGGCGCTGACTCTGAATTAGTATCGTCAACATAAACTTTACTGTTGTAACGACCTTCAACCGCAGAGCTGAAGCCTAAAGGTTGATACTTCCATGCTATCTCGGCATAGATTTGGTTGCTGTAGGTGCCAGGTATTTTGTTTCCAGCATAAACCCTTTGTGTAGTTCCCTTGTAGTCTGAAGTGAAGTTCGAATCAAATTCAGCATTTAGCATAGTGTAAGAAAGATAAGTTGAAATGTTATTAGCAAATTTAGAGTCTATAGATAACTCGGCGCCACTTCGCTTCGTTTTGTCTGCGTTTTTAAAGGAACTTCTATTAAATGTGTTGGTTGCATTTAGTACAATTTCGTTTTTAGTATTGATCTTAAATATGCTTAGATTAACTTGCGTATTGTCAGCAATAAAGGCTTTTGCACCCACTTCATAGTTTTGGCTTTCAGCGGGTTTTAAATTTAGGTTTGGAATAGCTCCCGAAGATGTGCTGTTGTAAGCTGCTTCAATAAATGTTGGTGTTTCAAAGCCTTTGCCGTAATTGGCGTACAAGTTAAAACTTGGGTTAACTTTAAATATTGCACCTATTACCGGGTTTGTTTTTTCATATTCAACCGAACCGCTGTTATCCCCATTATTGCTTGTACCAGTCAAAAATCTGTCTTTCACGGTTAGTTTTACCTTGGTATGCCTCAAACCCGCGTGAATATCTAATTTATCAGTAATTGCGAGTTTTCCTTGTGCATACTGATCAAAGTTATCAACAATATTGTCTTCATCACGGTTGAGGCTTATGGAAGGTGTAACGTTTGTATCTGTTCTTGCATCGCTGGACTTACCGTAATTTAGACCTAGACTTAATGTATAGGGCAAGCTGACCAATGTACCCTTATTGTCCCACCTTACATCGGTGCCATGAAAATCCCTTGCAATAACACTCGAACGGGAGCTTGTTCCATCTGTATTTGTAGCAAGTATTTGGTTGTTATCTCGTTTGCCAACAAATGCCATTACATTGATAGTATTATTTTGATTTAGCGTGTGCTCTAAATTTAACCCTATTTGCTTGTGACTGCGAGTGACTCTTGTGTTTGCGGTATTGACCGCCGCAACAACTGTTCTCGGGTTGGTAAATGCGTCTGCTCTAGACAAGCCGCTCGGGTCCTCTGCTTTTTGATCGAACCAGTTGATTAAGCTGGTAACTGTTGTGTCTTCATTCACTTTTATTTTAAATTTTGCAGTTGCTGCTTGTTTGTCGCCTGAGCTGTGTTGACGGTAACCGTCTGTCTCGAAATTAGATACATTCATTAAGTATTCAACGTTACCAACTGTTCCAGCCGCGTCCATAATTTGGCGTCGGGTGTCGTAGCTACCGAACATTATTTTTGAGCCAATTTCAGGTGTTTTTGGTGCATCTTCAGAAAACAATTGAATCACACCGCCAGATGAGTTGCCGTACAAGGCAGAAAATGGACCACGCATTACTTCTATGCTTTTGATAGCAGAAAGGTCAACAATACCTGGTTGGCCTTGACCATCAGGCATCGTTAATGGAATGCCATCCACATAAACACGCACGCCTCTGACACCAAAGCTGGAGCGTGAGCCAAAGCCGCGTGAAGAAATTTGCGGGTCTTGCGATTGGTTAGTACGGTTTTGTGCAGTGATACCTGGAACACGAATCAAGCTTTCCGACAAGGTCATTTGCAATTGGCCATCTTGGATGTCTTTTTTCTCGACCACATCAATTGCCACGGGCAAATCAAAGCTGTTTTGTTCAACACGGGTGGCCGTGATAACGACTGGAGAGGTAAGGCGAGCATCATCAGCAGCATAAGCTTGAGGAGCTAGCATGGCAGCAATTAAGGCAAATATTGGTTTTCTTGTCATGATTTTATTTGTTTTAGGTTAAAGAAGCGGCGAAGCATACCTACGGTTATTATTGTAGGCAATCATGAAAACCATGATTTTTTTTATGTTCTTTAATAAAACTGGGGATGGTGTTAAGTTAAAGTAAGCTCACCACATGCTTTAAAAGCAAGTCGGCAATCACACTTTTTGGCGCGCGTTCTAGGGGGTGCGCGCCATTTTTGTCTAATAGCGTCACCGTGTTGTCTTCGTCACCCATTGCATCGCTGACTAAATTAGCCACCATGAGTGGCAATTTTTTGGCCTGGCGTTTCGCTTCAGCGTGATCCAATAGCTTTTCCGTTTCGGCGGCAAAGCCCACGCAGAATGGGGCTTTAGGCAAGCTGGCGACTTCAGCCAATATGTCTTTATTGGGGCTGAGTGCTAGGGTTAAGCTGGCATTGTTCTTCTTGATTTTTTCCGCATGCGGCGCACTGGGGCTGTAGTCGGCCACCGCTGCCACGCTGATAAAAATATCTTGATTGCCTACTTGGCCCATCACCGCTTTATACATGGCATCGCTACTGATCGCCTTAATAGTGTTAATCGAATCGGGCGCATTCAATGCGCTGGCCCCGCTAACCAAAGTCACGATGGCCCCCATGTCCGCCGCTACTTGGGCGATCGCGTAGCCCATTTTGCCGCTGCTTAAATTAGTGATGGCGCGCACTGGGTCTATCATTTCTAGGGTCGCTCCAGCAGTAATGAGCACGCGTTTGCCGGCCAATAGTTTGGGGGTAAAGTGTGCGTTTACTAACCTGAGCAAGGCCTCGGCTTCTAGCATACGGCCCAAGCCATTTTCACCGCAGGCTTGCTCGCCACTATCCGGCCCCAACAGGCTAATGCCGTCGGCTTGCAGTTGGGCGACGTTGCGTTGGGTAGCTGGGTTTTCCCACATTTGTTTATTCATGGCCGGTGCAACCAGCAACGGGCAATCCCTGGCTAAACACAAAGTAGAGAGTAAATCGTCGGCTCGGCCTTGCACCAATTTAGCTAAAAAATCGGCGCTGGCGGGCGCGACCAATATGGCATCAGCTTGACGCGACAGCTCGATGTGCGGCATGCCATTGCTGATGCTGCTGTCCCACATGTCTATGTATACCGGCTTGCCGGATAGCGCTTGCATGGTCACCGGTGTAATGAATTGGCAGGCGGCTTGCGTCATCACCACTTGCACATCAATGTTGGCTTTGACCAGTAAGCGCACCAATTCGGCGGCTTTATAAGCGGCAATGCCGCCGGTGATGCCCAGCACTAAAGACTTGTTTTTTATTGGGTTATTTTTTTGCATAGGGGTGGAAAAATAAGTTTACTATCTCGCTAATGCGTTCATTTTAATACGAAAATCGTCGCTAAAGCATGAATCCCTAAGCCGACACAGCAAAAAGGACAAAATCATGGCAATTACCGATTGGCCTCTGGCAGAACGTCCGCGTGAAAAATTATTGGCGCAAGGGGTCAGCGCGCTGTCGGATGCCGAATTGCTCGCGGTGTTTTTAAGGGTAGGCGTGAGCGGTAAAAGTGCGGTGGATTTGGGTCGCGATTTATTGCAACGCTTTGGCAGTTTGACCGGGATTTTTTCCGCAAGCCAAGCTGAATTGTCGCAAGTGCGTGGCATGGGCGTGAGCAAATACGTTCAGTTGCAAGCCATCTTTGAAATGAGTCGGCGTGCGCTGAAAGAAAGCATGCAAGGGAAAGATGCCTTGAGTTCGCCGCAACAGGTGCGCGATTTTCTCTGTTTAAAATTAGCCAGCCTGCCTTACGAAGTATTCATGGTGCTTTTTTTGGATGCGCAAAATAAGCTGATCAGTGCCGATGAGATGTTTCGGGGCAGCTTAACGCAAACCAGTGTTTACCCACGCGAAGTGGTCAAACGTAGCCTGCTGCACAATGCTGCCAGCGTGATCTTGGCACACAATCACCCCTCCGGTTTGGCCCAACAAAGTCAGGCTGATGAGCTCATTACCCAGCAATTAAAACAGGCCCTCGCCCTAATAGACGTGCGGGTGCTAGACCATTTTATCGTGGCTGGAAACACAACTTTTTCATTCGCTGAGCGAGGATTGTTGTAAACTAAAACCATGGGAAATATAGTGGTTTTAAATAACACGCTGTGGCTAAATTTGGCCGTTGCATTAGGCATAGGTTTGTTGGTGGGGGCCGAGCGTGAGCGAAGCAAAGGCATGGATACTGACCGCTCATTAGCGGGCATACGCACGTTTACTATCGTGGCTTTGCTGGGGGCCGTAAGCGCAGTGGTGAGCTTTTGGTTGCTGATCGTTTCAGTAATATGCGTGACGGTATTTGCTGCACTGGCTTACGTTGTTAGGGTCAACGAGCACCCTGGTTTAACCACGGAAATTACCCTGGTGTTTACCGCTATATTGGGTGGCTTGGCCGTGACCACGCCATCCTTGGCCGCCAGTTTAGCCGTCACCGCAGCCATCCTTTTAACTGCCAAAGAACCCATACACGGTTTTGTTCGTGCCGCGGTTACCAAAGAAGAAGTCAACGATTTTCTGATTTTGGCCGCGGCCACACTGATCGTCTTGCCCCTGGTACCCAATGAATTAATCGGGCCATTTGATGCCATTAATCCGCACAACCTTTGGTTGATTGTTATCTTGGTCATGCTCATCAGTGCGCTCGGGCATTTAGCCTTACGTGCGCTGGGTAGTCGCGTCGGCTTGCCTTTGGTTGGCTTGGTGTCCGGCTTCATTTCCAGCATTGCCACGGTGGGGGCCATGGGCCAACGTGCCAAACAAACGCCGGCGATCATGGAAGCAGCCGTAGCCGGCGCGCTGCTGTCTAGTTTAGCCACCGTTTTGCAATTGAGCTTGCTGTTGGCCGCCGTTCACCCACCAACCTTGCAAGCCATGTTGGCACCACTCACTTTTGCCGGCGTGGCCGTGGCCATTTATGCCTTGGTCATCACCGTCAGTTGTTTTCATAAAGCCTGCCCAGAGTTGGGCCAGCCCAGTCAGACCTTTAGTGTAAAAACGGCTTTTGGTTTAGCCGGTGTTATTGCCGTGGCCTTAATCGCCTCCGCAGCGCTGAATGCTTGGTTTGGCCAAACCGGGGTGGTGTTTGCCTCCATGGCCGCCGGCGTGGCCGATGTGCATGCAGCCGCCATATCGGTCGCTTCCTTAGCTGCTGCGGGTAACGTCAGTGCCGCTAACGCGGTAGTGCCTATCTTGCTGGCCTTTAGCATCAATACTTTTTCCAAGGGCGTGGCCGCGCTGGTAAGCGGGGGTAAGGATTTTGCTATGCAAGTCATCCCCGGTTTGCTGGTGCAAGTGTTGGCCGCCTGGATGGGTTGGATGTTGTTTTAACTTAAATTGAGTGGCGTAAATAATCATGCATAAACAGATTAAATTCCTATTGTGGGTGGCCGTGCTAGGCCTAGGCTTGGCAGCCGTGTCGGCCATTGCTTTAAACCGCGGTGAGAGCATCAGTGCCATGTGGTTTATAGCCGCTGCAGCCTGCATTTACGCCATTGCATACCGTTTTTACGCGGCTTGGATTGCTGCCAGCGTGCTCACGGTGGACGCCACCCGGGCCACGCCAGCAGAGCGCTTGGACAACGGTCGCGATTTTATTCCGACCAATAAATGGGTGGTGTTCGGCCACCATTTTGCCGCCATTGCCGGCCCTGGCCCCTTGATCGGCCCGACACTGGCTGCTCAGTTTGGTTATTTGCCCGGCACCTTGTGGATATTAGTCGGTGCGGTATTGGGCGGGGCAGTGCAGGACATGGTGACCTTGTTTTTCTCCACCCGGCGCAATGCCCGCAGCTTAGGCCAAATGGCCAGAGACGAAATCGGCCCGATAGGCGGGGCCGCTGCCTTAATCGGCACTTTCATGATCATGATCATCTTGATCGCGGTGTTGGGCTTGGTGGTGGTGAACGCCATGAAGCACAGCCCATGGGCCACCTCTACCGTCGCCGCCACCATCCCGATTGCCATGCTAGTGGGGTTTTACATGCGCAATTTTCGTCCGGGGCGCGTATTAGAAGCCAGCTTATTGGGTGTGGCGCTGTTGTTATTGGCGGTGGTAGGTGGTGGTTGGATAGACCACCAACCCATGCTGCGGCAATGGTTTGATCACGAAGGCCTAAGTTTGGCCTGGGCCATTATCGCTTATGGCTTTGCCGCGGCGGTGGTGCCGGTTTGGCTGCTGTTAGCCCCACGCGATTATTTGTCGACTTTCGTGAAGTTAGGCACGGTCATGTTATTGGCGATAGCCATCGTCATTTTGCAACCGCAAGTGCACATGCCGGCCTTAACCCAGTTTACCGATGGTAGCGGCCCCATATTCGGCGGCAAGCTCTTCCCCTTCGTCTTCATTACCATCGCCTGCGGCGCCATTTCCGGCTTTCATTCGCTGATTGCCTCCGGCACCACGCCTAAGTTGTTGGCCAACGAAGGCGACATACGCATGATAGGTTACGGCGCCATGTTGTTAGAAAGTTTCGTCGCTATCATGGCCATGATAGCCGCTACCGTGTTGGAGCCAGGCGTGTTCTTCGCCATCAACAGCCCGGCCGGGGTGGTGGGCAGCGAGGCGGTGGACGCCATTGCTAAAATCAACAGTTGGGGCTTTGCCGTGACGGTAGAGCAAATGAATCAATTGGCACGCGACATGGGCGAAAGCAGTTTGTTTGCCCGTACCGGTGGCGCGCCTAGCTTGGCGGTGGGCATGGCCAGTATATTTGGCCATGCATTTGGTAAAGGCATGCTGGCCATTTGGTACCACTTTGCCATTATGTTCGAAGCGATTTTCATCTTGACCACCTTGGATGCGGGCACGCGCGTTGGACGTTTTATGTTGCAAGACATGCTGGGTAACATTTGGCCAAAAATGGGCCAGACTTCGTGGATGCCGTCTGTGATGTTAACCAGCGGGCTAGTGGTGGCCGGTTGGGGTTATTTCTTATACATAGGCGTGATAGACCCGAACGGGGGCGTCAACATTTTATGGCCCTTATTCGGCATTGCTAACCAAATGCTGGCGGCCATAGCCTTGTGCGTGGCCACTGGCATATTGGTGAAGTCCGGCAAATTTAAGGTGGCGTGGATTACCGGTTTGCCTTTGGTTTGGCTGCTAATCGTGACCACCAGCGCCGCCTGGCAAAAAATATTCAGCGACGACATCCGTGTCGGCTTTTTTGCCGCCGCCAACGATTTGGCGACTAAATTAGCCGCCGGTGTGCTGCCATTAGAAAAAGCCGCGGTGGCGCCCAAGTTGATTTTCAACCAACAAATGGACGCTTATTTAACCGTGTTTTTGGTGGTGCTGTTGTGGGTGGTGGTGTTGGACATGCTTTATGTGTTGTATCGCTACTTTAGCAAGCAACCGCTGATGCCATTGACCGAGGTGCCGTATCAACCCACCCGCTTGCTCGACAATTGGGTGCGTGACTGATGACTGCCTTAGCCCGTCTCTGGAAAAAAATACGCCACTTGTGGCACCGCGTGCGCCAATTAAGTGGGGACGATGCCTATGAGGTGTACGTCAAACACCATGCCGCTTTTCACCAAGCCAGCGTGGATGCGCCGCCCTTATTAAGCCGCAAAGAATTTTTTAAATATTGGCAAGACAGCCAATGGCAAGGGGTAAACCGTTGTTGTTAGCATGATGGCAATATAGGTAGGAGCGGCGCCTCGCCGCGATACTGCAAATCGCGGCGGGGCGCCGCTCCTACAAAAACATAAAGCGTGAAAAAGCGCTTGTGATATAGCGTAACGATTAAATAATAAAGATAGGCTCCAAGCAACATGAAAAAATTTGGTATCACCATAATAGGCGATGAAATACTCTCCGGTAAGCGGCAAGACGCGCATTTGTCATTTGTCGTTCAAGCCTTAAAAGCCCGCGGCTTGCAATTGGCTTGGGCGAATTATTTGGGCGATATCCCCGAGCAAATTACCGCCACACTCAAGGCCAGCATGGCGCGTGGCGACGTGGTATTTAGCTTTGGCGGCATAGGCGCCACGCCAGACGACTTTACCCGGCAATGCGCAGCCGATGCGGTGGGCGTGCCCATCGTCCGGCATCCACTCGCCCTAGCCGAAATAGAAGCGCAATACGGTGACACGGCTTACCCTAAACGCGTGCTCATGGCTGATTTCCCGCAAGGCGCCAACATCGTGCCCAATCCGGTCAACCGGGTGGCGGGTTTTTCCATCAACGAACATTATTTTGTGCCCGGCTTTCCGCAAATGGCCCATCCCATGATTGAGTGGGTGTTGGATACGCATTACGCGTCGCTGTTTCATCAGCAAGATTACATTGAGGCCTCGATCTTGGTAACCGAAGCGGGCGAAAGCCGTTTGATTGATTTAATGCAAAGCATCGTCAAGCGCTACCCCGACTTGAAATTATTTAGTCTACCCAAACTCGACCAGCAGCGCAGCACCGAGCTGGGCGTGAAAGGGCCGGCACAATTGGTGCACACCGCCATGGCGGAAATCAAGCAAGGCGTCAGTGCCCTTAATTTCCCTTGGACCGACTTATAGTGGATTGCCGGCAAGCGTGCGGCGCCTGTTGCATCGCCCCATCCATCAACAGCCCCATACCGGGCATGCCCAATGGCAAACCGGCTGGGGTGCGCTGCGTGCAATTAAGCGCAGACAATCAATGCCTGATTTTTGGCCTAGCTACACGCCCGGCCTTTTGTTTAGGCTTGCAGCCCAGTGCAGAAATGTGTGGCAGCAATCGCGATCAAGCCATAATCTGGTTGACCGAGTTGGAGCAATTAACCCGGCCTTAACTAGCGCTTAAGGCCTGTGTTCTTGCATGCACCACACGGCAATTAGGCTGACCAAAGCCATGGACGACACGTAATAGCCTACCCAGGGTAAGCCGCCCTGATAGACCAACAATTGCGACACATACGGTGCGCTAGACGCCCCTAAAATGCCCCCCAAGTTGTAGCTTAAGCCGGCGCCACTGTAACGCACCGGTACCGGAAATTGCTCGGGTAAAAATGCCCCCATGGGCGCAAACGTGGCGCCCATTAACAACAGCGCCAACGATAAAAATAAGGTGATGGCATACGGGTGGCCATGGCTGAGCAAGGGGTTAAGGCTAAAGCCGACCATTACAGCTAAAAAGCAGCCAATTAACAGCACAGGTTTGCGTCCGTATCGATCGCTCATGGCGGCCGATAGCGGCGTAATCAGCGCCATGAACAGCACGGCAAAACAGAGCATTTGCAAGAAATCCACCCGGGCTATGCCCAAGGTTTGGGTGCCGTAACTTAAGCAAAAAACCGTGGCGGTATAAAACAGGTTATAGCAAACCGTCATGGCAAGGGCGCCAAGTAACATGGGCCGCTTGTGCCGCTGCAACAAAGTCAGCATGGGCAATTTTAGGGTTTGCTGCTGGGCTAAGGCTCGAGCAAAGGCGGTGGTTTCGCTTAGTTTAAAGCGCACATACAAGCCCACCAAGACCAGGGCGGCACTGGCATAAAACGGCAGGCGCCAACCCCATGCTAAAAATTCTGCCTCGCTCAAATAGGCGCTTAAACCTAAAAAACTTAAACAAGCCAGTAAAAAGCCAATAGCCGGCCCCAGTTGGGGAAACATGCCAAACCAAGCGCGCCTATGCGCTGGCGCACTCTCAGTTGCCAGCAAGGCGGCGCCACCCCATTCGCCACCCAAGCCTATGCCTTGTGCCACGCGCAGCAAGCACAGCAATAGCGGTGCCCATGCGCCCAATGTGGCGTAGCCAGGCAGGCAGCCGATTAACAAGGTGGCCGTGCCCATTAGTAATAAAGAACTGGCTAGCGTGGCTTTACGGCCTATGCGGTCACCAAAGTGGCCAAACAGGATGGCGCCCAATGGCCTAGCGAAAAAGGCGATGCCAAAGCTTAAAAAAGCATTTAAAGCTTGGGCAGACGGGTCGCTACTGGGGAAAAATACCGGGCCTATGACCAAGGCGGCGGCCATGGCGTATATGTAAAAGTCGTAAAACTCAATGGCGGTGCCGATAAAGCTGGCAAAGGCAATCTGCGAATTGGAGGCGGTTTTTTGGTTAGGGCTAGGGTGCAATGTTGGCCGACTTTCATTTTAAAATTTAGCGGGGCTTAAGCCATTATACAAAGTTTTGCTTTATATCCTGCCAGCCGCAAATTTAAGTTTTCCGGCACCTAATTTGCGTATAAAATAGGCAACTCGGCGTTAATAATGCAAAGCAAACGACTCGCAGTGAAAATCGGCAACCACCAACTCAAGAATAACCTCGTTGTAGCACCCATGGCAGGCGTGACGGACAGGCCTTTCCGTCAGTTGTGCAAAAAAATGGGCGCGGGTTTAGCGGTGTCGGAAATGGTGACGTCCAATTCGCTCTTGTACGGCAGCGAAAAAACCTTACGCCGCGCCAATCACCAAGGCGAAGTCGATCCCATCTCCGTGCAAATTGCCGGCGCCGACCCGAAAATGATGGCGGAAGCCGCCAAGCACAACGTGGACAATGGCGCGCAAATCATAGACATCAACATGGGCTGCCCGGCCAAGAAAATTTGCAACGTCATGGCCGGTTCAGCATTGCTAAAAGACGAGCCCTTAGTGGCGCAAATTCTGCGTGCCGTGGTCAATGCCGTGGACGTGCCGGTCACATTGAAAATACGCACCGGTTGGGATAAACACAACCGCAACGCCGTGCAAATTGCCAAGATGGCGGAAGACTTAGGCGTGCAAGCCTTAGCCATGCACGGACGTACCCGCGCTTGTTTGTACACCGGCGATGCCGAGTACGACACCATCGCCGCGGTTAAGCAAGCCATCAACATTCCACTGATTGCCAACGGCGACATCACCACCCCAGAAAAAGCCAAATTCGTATTGGATTACACCGGCGCCGATGCCGTCATGATAGGCCGTGCCGCACAAGGCCGGCCTTGGATATTCCGTGAGATAGACCATTACCTGAAAACCGGTGAGCATTTACCGGCACCGGAAGTGATCGAGATCCGCACTGTGATGTTGGAGCACTTACACGATTTATACGATTTTTACGGCGAACTCACCGGCATGCGCATGGCGCGCAAGCACATTTCTTGGTACACCAAAGGCTTAAAAGATTCGGCCAACTTCCGCCATAACATGAATACCTTGCAGACCATCCCCTTGCAATTGTCTGCTATCGATGAATTTTTTGATCATTTACAAAGCCGTGACCACCGCTTGCAATACGACGAAGAAAACGACGTGATTGAAACCGTGGACTTGGCGCTAAAGGTGGCCTAATGGACGACTGCGAAAACGAAAAAACCGGCGCCATGAACAACTGCCAAATTGCCAACAGCGTTAAATCGGCTTTGGATCAGTACTTTAAAGACCTAGATGGTCAGCCGCCTCACGCCTTGTACGACATGGTGTTGGCCTGCATAGAAAAACCGCTATTGGAATACACCTTGCATTATGCCGGCGGCAACCAAAGCAAAACGGCCGACATCTTAGGTTTAAATCGCAACACCTTGCGCAAAAAAATGCAGCAATACCACATCGAGTAATGCGCTCGATTTCATTTATTTCTTATTAACATCATCAGAGTTTTCACATGGCAACCATTAAACGCGCGCTTATTAGCGTGTCAGATAAAACCGGTATCGTAGAATTAGCCCAGGCCTTAAGCCAATTAAAAGTCGAAATATTATCCACAGGCGGCACCGCCAAACTGTTTCGTGAACAGGGCATTCCTGTAATCGAAGTCAGTGATTACACCGGGTTCACCGAAATGCTCGATGGCCGAGTCAAAACCCTGCACCCAAAAGTGCACGGCGGCATATTGGGTAGGCGCGATTTGCCTGAGCACGTGGCGGCCATGCAAGCAGCGAATATTCCCAACATCGACATGGTAGTGGTGAATTTATACCCGTTTGAAGCGACCGTCGCTAAAGCCGATTGCACGCTGGAAGACGCCATAGAAAACATTGATATCGGTGGCCCGGCCATGGTCCGTTCTGCCGCTAAAAACTGGAAAGACGTGGCCGTGTTAACCGACGCCAGCCAATACGCCGATGTCATTGCTGAATTGCAGCGCACCGGCGGCGCCGTTAGTCAGGCCACGCAGTTTGCCTTGTCGGTGGCCGCATTCAACCGCATCAGCAATTACGACGGCGCCATTAGTGATTACTTATCGTCCTTTAATGCCGATGGCACACGCTGCGGTTTCCCAGCGCAAAGCAACGGCCGCTTCGTTAAGTTACAAGATTTACGCTACGGCGAAAACCCGCACCAACAAGCGGCTTTTTACCGCGATCTCTACCCCGCACCGGGCTCATTGGTAACGGCCACGCAATTGCAGGGTAAGGAGTTGAGCTACAACAACATCGCTGATGGCGACGCGGCATGGGAGGCGGTGAAATCCTTTAACAGCACGGCCTGCGTTATTGTTAAGCACGCCAATCCTTGCGGCGTGGCGCTCGGCGCCCATGCTTTGGAAGCCTACAGCAAAGCATTCCAAACCGACCCTAGCAGTGCCTTTGGCGGCATCATTGCTTTCAATTGCACGGTGGACAAAGCCGCTGCCGAAGCGGTGAGCAAGCAGTTTGTCGAGGTCTTGATTGCCCCCGATTACAGCGCCGATGCCTTGGCTATTTTTGCGGCCAAAGCCAACGTGCGGGTCTTGAAAATCGCCTTGCCTAAGGGTGGCGATACGCCTTGGCAACAAGGCCGTAATGCCTACGACAGCAAGCGTGTTGGCTCCGGTTTACTTATTCAAACAGCGGACAATCACGAAATCAGCGCCGCCGATTTAAAAGTGGTCAGTAAAAAACAAGCCACCCCGCAACAAATGGCCGACATGCTGTTTGCTTGGCGCGTGGCGAAATACGTGAAATCCAACGCCATCGTGTTCTGTGGCAACGGCATGACCTTAGGCGTGGGCGCGGGCCAAATGAGCCGAGTCGACAGCACGCGCATCGCCGCGATTAAGGCACAAAATGCCAATTTGAGCCTTAAAAATTCGGTGGTGGCCTCCGATGCCTTCTTTCCATTCCGTGACGGCATAGACGTATTGGCTGAAGCCGGTGCCAGCTGCGTGATCCACCCGGGTGGCAGCATGCGCGACGAAGAAGTGGTGGCGGCAGCAGACGAACACGGCTTGGTCATGGTGGTGACCGGCATACGGCATTTTAGGCATTAAGGGCAGCAGCATGAAAATACTGGTCATAGGGGGAGGCGGCCGCGAGCACGCCTTAGCTTGGAAAGTGGCGCAAAATAAAGCGGTCAGCCGTATTTTTGTGGCGCCGGGCAATGCCGGTACGGCGCTTAATCCGGACATGGTCAACGTGCCGATTAGCAGCGTGCCTGACTTATTAAAATTTGCCCAAGTGGAGGGCGTTTACCTCACCATTGTTGGACCAGAAGCACCCCTAGCAGCGGGCGTGGTCGATGCTTTTAAGGCAGCCAACTTAAAAATATTTGGCCCGACCAAATTGGCCGCGCAGCTAGAAGGCTCTAAAGATTTTGCCAAGGCCTTTATGTTGCGCCACGGCATTCCAACGGCGGCCTATGCCACGTTTACCGATGCCAAACTCGCGCACGATTACGTGAATGAGCAGGGTGCCCCCATCGTCATTAAAGCCGACGGTTTAGCAGCCGGCAAAGGCGTGGTAGTAGCCATGACAGGTAGTGAGGCGCACGACGCCATTGATGCCATGTTGTCCGACAACAAATTAGGCAGTGCCGGTGCGCGCGTGGTCATAGAAGAATTTTTAACGGGCGAAGAAGCCAGCTTTATCGTCATGGTGGACGGCAAAAATATTTTGCCTTTGGCCACCAGCCAAGACCACAAACGCTTGCAAGACGGCGACCAAGGTCCTAACACCGGCGGCATGGGTGCTTATTCCCCAGCACCGGTGGTGACGCCGCAAATTCACGCTAAAGTCATGCGTGAAATCATCCGTCCTACCGTCGATGGCATGGCTCAAGAAGGCCACCCCTACACCGGCTTTTTGTATGCCGGTTTGATGATTTCCCCGGACGGCAACGTGAAAACCTTGGAATTCAATTGCCGCATGGGCGACCCGGAAACGCAGCCCATCATGTTGCGCATGAAAAGCGATTTAGTCGCCTTGGCCGAGCACGCCGTGAATGGCACGCTGGATCAGGCAGAAGTAGACTGGGACAGGCGCACGGCCTTAGGCGTGGTGATGGCCTCAGCCAATTACCCGGACACACCAAAATTGGGCGACGAAATCACTGGCCTACCTAGCGACTTAAACGATGCCCATGTATTTCACGCCGGCACCGCCTTGCAGGGTGAGCAAGTGGTCACCAGTGGCGGTCGGGTGTTGTGCGTCACGGCATTGGGCGAAACGGTCAAGTTTGCCCAACAGCAAGCTTACCAAATTGTCGATGGCATTCAATTTAAAGGCGCGCAATACCGCACCGACATTGGCTACCGAGCCATCAAGGGTTAAGCATGAACACGCAAGCCGTTCTGGATTACTTACAACAGCTGCAAAGCAAGATTGTTGAAGCGATAGAGCTGGTAGACGGCAAACGCTTTTTACAAGACAGCTGGCAACGCCCCGAAGGCGGCGGCGGTAATTCTTGTTTATTGGAAGAAGGGCTGGTGTTTGAGCGGGCCGGGGTGGGTTTTTCCCATGTGCTAGGCCATAAATTGCCGCCATCAGCCAGTGCTGCCCATCCGGAAGCGGCCGGTCGTCCATGGGAAGCCATGGGCGTGTCCTTGGTGTTTCACCCCCGCAACCCCTACGTGCCCACTG
>CALFXV010000085.1 GCA_937957775.1 uncultured Methylotenera sp.
AGGCTATGTTGTCACGCACGCACGGCCAAACCGCATCGCCTAGCACCATGGGTAAAGAGTTAGCCAACGTGCTGTATCGTTTGCAACGCCAAGAAAAACAATTAAAAAACAACGAGATACTCGGTAAAATCAACGGCGCCGTGGGTAACTTCAATGCCCATTTGGCCGCCTACCCAGACTTTGATTGGGAGCAATTTGCCGAGCGCTTTGTGCGTTCATTGGGCTTAACTTATAACCCCATGACCATACAAATTGAGCCGCACGATTACATGGCCGAGTTGTACGATAGCTTTGCCCGCATTAACACTATATTGATCGACCTTAACCGCGACATTTGGGGTTACATCTCCGTGGGCTACTTCAAACAAAAAGTAAAAGCCGGTGAAATCGGTTCGTCCACCATGCCACACAAAGTCAACCCAATTGACTTTGAAAACTCCGAAGGCAACCTAGGCTTAGCCAATGCGCTATTGCGCCACATGGCAGAAAAGCTACCCATCTCACGCTGGCAGCGCGATTTAACCGATTCAACCGTATTACGCAACATGGGCGTGGCTTTTGGCTACACGCTATTGGCTTACGACGCCTGCTTGCGCGGACTGAACAAATTGGAAATTAACCCAGAAAAATTGGCGCAAGATTTGGAAGCCAGTTGGGAAGTGTTAGCTGAACCCATACAAACCGTGATGCGCCGTTACGGCATCGCCAACCCTTACGAACAACTTAAAGAATTAACCCGCGGCAAAGGTGGCATCAACCAAGCCTCCTTGCATGCTTTCATTGAAGATTTGGCCATTCCCGCCGAGGCCAAACAAGACTTATTGGCCATGACCCCTGCTAGCTACATAGGCAAAGCGGTGGCATTGGCAAAACGCAGCTAACATGGCCGAGGTTTTAGTCCTTTACTATTCCCAAGGCGGCGCCGTTAGAGAGATGGCGCAGTTAATCGCCCGTGGCATAGAAAGCCAAGCAGGCATCAAAGCGCGCATACGCAGTGTGCCTAAGGTATCAAGCAATTGCGAAGCGACCGAGCCAGACATTCCAGCCAGCGGTGACCCTTACGTTGAATTAAGCGATTTGCAGGAATGCATAGGCTTAGCGTTAGGCAGCCCTACCCGCTTTGGCAACATGGCCGCCGCCATGAAGTACTTTCTAGACAGCACAGTCAGCACTTGGTTACAAGGCGATTTAATCGGCAAGCCGGCCGCGGTCTTCACCAGTAGCGGCTCCATGCACGGCGGCAATGAAGCGACCTTACTCAGCATGATGCTGCCCTTACTGCACCACGGCATGGTGATGGTCGGCATCCCTTATTCGGAGGCCGAGTTATCCGCCACCAAAACCGGCGGCACGCCCTACGGGGCTAGCCATGTGGCCGGCGCCAATGATGATCTGGCGATTAGCCCGGATGAACGTAAACTTTGCCTGGCCTTGGGCAAGCGTTTAGGCCAAATCGCTTTAAAACTGAGTGCTTGAAGAACCCATGATACGTGCGCTAAGACTGGGGGCCAGCACTAGCTTGATCGCCCTAATAGCCTTATGCCTGGCATGGGAAACGGTCTTAGCCCCATTTAAGCCGCATGGCTCGTTGTTGATACTTAAAACCCTGCCCTTGCTCTTGCCTTTGTTTGGCATATTGCATGGCAAGCGTTACACCTACCAATGGACCAGCTTGTTCATCTTGTTTTACTTTATGGAAGGGTCAGTGCGGGCTTGGTCAGACGTGGGCCTATCCGCTCAACTGGCGCTAGCGGAAGTGGGCTTGAGTATGGTGTTTTTTATTTGCGCCATCTACTACGCGAAACTGACGCGCAGCCAATAACAAGCTGGATTGCTTAAGGAAAGAGCTTACCCGGATTGAGTATATTGGCCGGGTCAAAAGTCAGCTTCAGCGCCTTCATCAAATTCATGGTGGTGGCATCAATCTCACGCGGCACAAAAGCCCGCTTAGCAATGCCCACACCGTGCTCACCCGACAAAGTCCCTTGCAGTGACAAGACCAAACTAAACACCTCATCCAAACAAGCATAAGCACGTTTTAACTCGTCGCCGTTATCAGGGTTGACCAATAGATTGACGTGGATATTGCCGTTGCCGGCATGGCCAAAATTGACGTTAGCGATTTGGTATTGGGCGGCCAATTTCTCTAAGCCCGTTAGCAGTTCCGGTAAATGCGATACCGGCACGGCAATGTCTTCATTGATTTTTTTAGGGGCGATGTCTTTGAGTAAAGGCGACAGCGCTTTACGAGCGGCCCATAAGGCTTTAGTGTCTTGCGCGACCTTGGCTTCTATTAAGCCATCGACCTGACACGCTGAAAGTATGGCTTGCGTGGCTTCAGCAATTTCTTGCTCGGCCCCGTCCACTTCTATCATCAAGTAAGCACGGGCATTGTCAGGCAATAGATTTTTGTGGCGGCCACGAATCAGCGTTAGCGCACCGTTATCTAAAAACTCCAAGGCACTCGGGGTATAAGGCTGGGCCATGATGGCGGCGATCGCTTTGGCACAACTGTAGGTGTCGGCAAATTCAGCGGTGATGCCGCCCGTGTGTTTAGGCAAGGGTGTCAGTTTTAGCGTAGCTTCAACGATGACCGCCAGCGTGCCTTCGGAGCCAACTAACAAGCGGGTTAAATCGTAGCCAACCACGCCTTTACTGGTGTAACAGCCGGTTTTAATGATGTCGCCATTGCCGGTCACTGCCTTTAAACCCAATACGTGGTCACGCGCTACACCGTATTTAACCGCATGTGGCCCGGCTGCACAGGTGGCTAAATTGCCGCCCACGCTACAATAGGCCGCACTGGACGGATCAGGTGGCCAAAAGAAGCCCACGTCCTTAATGGCATCTTGCAACTCTTGATTGAGCACGCCAGGTTCGACGATGGCCATGCGGTTATCTGGGTCGACACTGAGGATGCGGTTCATGCGCTCTAAAGACAGCGCAACGCCACCGACTTCTGGCACGCTACCGCCGGCGGTGCCTGTGCCGCGCCCGCGTGGCACCACGGGGACATTCTCGGCATTGCAAAGCCTAATGACGGCTTGCACTTCTTCGGCATGGATAGGGAAAGCCACCGCCAACGGCGAGTGGAAAATGCGGGAATTGTCGTAGGCGTAAGCGTAACAATCGACCGGGTCGGTGTAGAGCCTGTCTTTAGGTAATAGTTGGGCTAATTTGGCTAAGAAATCGGTGGCGGCCATTAAAAAAGCTTATCTTTTTTTGATGTAGAGGTCGGTAATGGTACCCTCTTTCATCTCAGCCGCGAAGCAGACTGTTTCAGACAAGGTTGGATGCGGGTGTATGGTTAGGCCCAGATCATGCGCATCGGCACCCATTTCTATGGCCAGCATGGTTTCGGCTAGCAATTCACCTGCATTCACACCAACGATACCGGCACCGATCAAGCGGTGGCTAGTTTTATCAAAGATAAGTTTAGTCGTCCCTTCCGTGCGGCCAACAGAAAGTGCACGGCCGCTGGCAGCCCATGGGAACGAGGCTTTTTCGTAATCTATTCCCTGCGCTTTGGCTTCAGTCTCGGTCACGCCTGCCCAAGCAATTTCTGGGTCGGTGTAAGCCACCGATGGTATGGTCATGGCTTGGAATTGCACTTTGTGACCGGCAATCACTTCTGCCGCCACTTTAGCTTCGTGCGTGGCTTTGTGTGCCAACATAGGCTGACCAACGATGTCGCCTATGGCAAAAATATGCGGCACGTTGGTGCGCATTTGTTTGTCCACTGGGATAAAGCCCCAGTCATTAATGTTGACGCCGGCTAATTCGGCGCCGATGTTTTTGCCGTTAGGCTTGCGGCCGATAGAGACCAACACGCGGTCGTAAACTTGCTCGTCCTTGGGTGCGGCTTCGCCTTCGAAACTCACGTGTATGCCGTCGGCTTTAGCATCCATGCTCACGACTTTAGTCGATAGCATGATGCTCTCGAAGCGTTTCTCCATGCGTTTTTGCAAGGGGCGCACAAGATCACGGTCGCAACCTTGTACCAAGCCGTCGGTGAATTCCACCACACTGACTTTAGAGCCTAGGGCATCGTACACCGTGCCCATTTCCAAACCGATGATGCCACCGCCTATTACCAACAAACGTTTGGGTATGTCGGCCAAAGCCAAGGCGCCGGTGGAATCCATGATGCGTTCGTCGGCCGGTGCACCAGGAAATTTAGTAGCTTGCGAGCCTGCGGCTATGATGGCGTAATCAAAGCTCACCGTGGTCAACTTACCGTCGGCTGCGGTTACTGCGATTTGATTGGGACCGGTAAATTTACCCAACCCTTGCACCACCGTCACCTCGCGTTGCTTGGCCATGGCGGCTAAGCCACCGGTTAACTTGCCCACCACGTCGTTGGCTTTCCAATGACGCAATTGCTCCAGGTCTATATTAGGCGAAGAAAAACTCACGCCATGCTGCGCC
>CALFXV010000086.1 GCA_937957775.1 uncultured Methylotenera sp.
ATCAAGGCTTGCACAAAACCGTCTTGTTCTATGGCCGTTTCAGCGGTGTTTTGCGCCTGCGCTTTCTCTTGGCTAATTTGCTGGGCGGGCGTGTTGCCAGTGCCGCCCACACTAAAGTGCAGTTTGATTTTCTTATCAAAATACTGGTTAATCGCCGTGCTGAGTTTTTCTTGGTAATTAGGCAGCAATAAGTGCTTTTGCATTTCCGGCACGCTTAGGCTGATGCTGTTTTCATCGTAGCTGATGAGTTCACAGTGCTGCGATAAGGCGCGCGCTAAACCCAGTTTTAGATTGTCCACCAAGTTGCGCCAATCGCCATTAAATTGCCGGTTTAAGCCAGCGTCGCTAGTCATGGGCTCATTGTGGCTGTATTCGGCCTCTGCCGTAGGAATGGGCTCGCTAGGCATGGCCTCTTCAATAGGCATTTCATCCATGCTAGGCGCTTGCGTGCTTTCTTCATGGGACGCTTGCGGACCTTCCTCGTGAGGCACTTGGGGTTTGCTGGCCTCATTTGCCGCAACGCTTGCTACCGTCGCTGTTTCGGATGCTAGGCTTGCAACTGAGGCTGCGACCGGTGCGGGACTGGTCGTTTGCGGCTTAAGCGCAGTGGGGCTGACGATGTTTAGCGCTTGGTCTTTAGGGCTGAACGCCAGCATGCGCAGCAAGCTCATGCTGAAGCCAGCCAATTCGTCAGGCGCTAAGCCTATGTCACGTCTGCCCAGTAGGGCAATTTGGTAATACAACTGCAAGGTGGCTGCTGGTATTCTTTGCGCAAAATCCAGCAAGACGGCACGTTCGGGTAAGTCATGGGCGACGCTGTCTGGGACTGTTTGTGCCACGGCTATTTGGTGCAGCAATTGCGCCAAATCGTTTAAGGCGCTTTCAAACGATAGGCTGCGCTGTTCCATGGCGTTTGCTTGAGCTATTAAAGCTGGGCCGTCTTCAGCCAATAAAGCGTTAATAAGTTGGTATAAATAGCTTTGATCAATCGCACCCAGCATGTCGCGCACTTCGGCTTCATTGACGCTTTGGCCGCCGTAAGCAATCGCTTGGTCGGTTAAGGATAGGGCGTCACGCATGCTGCCATCGGCTGCCCGGGCAATTAAGTGCAAGGCGCTGGCCTGATAAGGAATGGCCTCTTGGTTCAATATGTTTTGCAGGTGATCAATAATCGAGGTGCCGGCCATTTGCCTTAGATTGAATTGCAGGCAACGCGACAAGACCGTGACCGGTACTTTTTGTGGGTCGGTGGTGGCTAGGATGAATTTAACGTGCGCCGGTGGTTCTTCTAGCGTCTTTAGCATGGCATTGAAGGCGCTTTTCGACAGCATGTGCACTTCATCGATGATGTAGACTTTAAAGCGCCCGGCACTGGGTGCGTATTGGGCATTGTCCAGCAGGTCGCGCATGGCGTCGACTTGCGTGTTGCTGGCGGCATCCACCTCGATTAAATCAACAAAGCGTCCGCGGTCAATTTCCGTGCAGGCACTGCATACGCCGCATGGCTTAGCGCTGATGCCGGTTTCACAATTCAGTGATTTGGCTAAGATACGGGCTAGGGTGGTTTTCCCTACGCCGCGGGTGCCAGTAAAAAGGTAGGCATGATGCAGACGCTGTTGGTCCAAGGCATTGCTTAAGGCCCGCACCACATGGTCTTGTCCAACCAGGGTTTCGAATGATTTAGGGCGCCATTTACGGGCCAGTACTTGGTAGCTCATGAGATTAATGCGTCTGCTTTCATTGGCTAATTTAATCGAATTGTTTACCCGCGCTAGCACCTTAATCTAACTGCTAGGCAAGCTTTGCTTGCCATAATAAGGGGAGGCGAGCCTTGCCCCCGGCACTTGCTCAATAGTTGTGGCTGCTTGCTTCCGCACCTGACCAGATTGGCTACTTCACAATGCGGGGAGGCCCGCCAAGTAGGCATTTTACAATACTTTAAGGACTAGTCTGCAGTGCAAATATAGAATATTTTAAGCACCAAGGTTATCTATTAGTTTGCTGCTGCTTTTCCACAGCAAATAGACCCGGCAATCAAACTCCAGTTGGTGGTAACGGGGCTCCATGTGTAAACAAAGTTGGTAGAAGGCTTTGTCGTGGTTACGTTCTTTTAAATGCGCCAATTCGTGCACAACGATCATGCGCAAGAAGTCCGCTGGGCTGCTTTTGAAAAAGCTGGCTATGCGAATTTCCTTCTTGGTTTTTAGCTTGCTGCCTTGCACTCTGGCTATGCTGGTATTCAGCCCCAGCGCGTGGTGAGCCACGGTCAGTTTGCTGTCGTAATGGACCTTATCTAGGGCTGGGGCGTTGCGTAGGAAGCTTAGCCTAATGTCATTGCTGTATTGGTAGAGGGCTTTGTCGGTTTGCACGCTGTGCGCATTAGGGTAGCGCTCGTTTAGGTAATCGGCCAGCTTGTCTTGCGCCTGCAGTTGACGAATTTTCTCCTGCAATTGGATGGGGTAGTGTTGCAGAAAAGGCAGCGGGGTGGTCATGAGCAGTAGTTGGGTTGAGGTTAAAATGCAAAAGGAGGCCTAAGCCTCCTTTGTCTTCAATCCTATTGAGCTATTCGATCAGTAAATCACGTTTGCCCGGCACGCCGTTCATGGCTTCGGCATCCTCCAGGGCGGCTTTGCGTGAAGTGATTACTGGCCAAAGGGCCGCTAAGCGAGCGTTCAGTGCAATGAACTCTTGTTGATCAGCCGGCACATCATCTTCGGCAAAGATGGCTTCAGCCGGGCATTCTGCCACGCATAGGGTGCAGTCTATGCACTCGTCTGGGTTGATGGCTAGGAAGTTTGGGCCTTCCACAAAGCAATCAACCGGACAAACATCAACGCAATCGGTAAATTTGCATTGAATACAATTTTCGGTAACGACGTAAGTCATGTCTTATTCCTTTAGGACTAAATTTGCTTTAAAGCGTATTTTAATGGAAATCGCCTGTTTATTAAATCAATAAATGCTCGCGCTGGGCGAAGCCATTAAATTTATACAATCATGCCTGCACCAACGGTGTTGTTAGTGCTTTCGTCTATGACAATAAAAGCGCCAGTAGCTCGGTTAGCGCTGTAGCTGTCTACCATCAGCGCTTGGGCCAATTTAAAGCTGATGCGGGCGATGTCGTTCATTTTAAGATCGCTGCTGGCTTGCTGTTCCAGGGTGTTGACGTCTACTTTGTATTGTATGGCGCCTACCCTGGCCTTGGATTCCCGTGTGGTGTGGCGAATGATATAGGTCCTAGCGGTTGATAGCGGCGTTTCAGACAGCCAGCAAACGAAGGCGTCGATTTGCTTGACAGGTTCATGTGCTTCGCTGGATTTAACGATCATGTCGCCGCGTGAGGTGTCGATTTCGTCCTCCAATAGCAGGGTGACGCTTTGCTCGGTTTTGGCTGAATGTAAATTGGCCTCGCCCAATTGGATGGCTTTAACCTTAGATTGGTAACCATTCGGGAGTACCGTTACGGCATCGCCCACGGCAATTTCACCAGATTCGATGCGGCCCATAAAGCCGCGGTAGTCATGCAATTCGGCATCGGCGCTGGCGTGTGGACGGCAAACAAATTGCACCGGGAAGCGGAAAGCTTCTTGGCTTTCGGTGTGCGCTGCCGGCGCTTTTTCCAATATTTCCAACAAGGTTTCACCTTGATACCAGTCCATGTTATCCAAACGGTCTACCAGCATGTCACCAGCTAAGGCCGATATAGGAATAAAACGGATGTCACGGGCTTGCGCTAAACCGATTTCTTTGGCAAAAGCCAAGTAGTCGGCGCAGATTTTGTCGTAGCTGGCTTGGTCGTAATTAACCAAATCCATTTTATTCACCGCCACCACTATGTGCTGTATGCCGACCAAATGCGCTAAGTAACTATGGCGACGGGTTTGCGTTAGCACGCCACGGCGAGCGTCTATCAATATGATGGCCAGATTGGCGGTGGAAGCGGCGGTCACCATGTTGCGTGTGTATTGCTCGTGGCCAGGCGCATCGGCAATGATGTATTTGCGTGTGCCGGTTGAAAAATAGCGGTAGGCCACGTCTATGGTGATGCCTTGTTCCCGTTCAGCTTGCAGGCCGTCGGTTAGCAAGGATAAATCCACCGCGCTTAAGCCACGCTTTTCCGAGGTGCGTGACATTTGCGTTAAGGTATCGGCCAAGATGGTTTTGCTGTCGAATAGCAAGCGGCCAATTAGCGTACTTTTGCCGTCGTCTACCGAGCCGCAGGTCATGAAGCGCAACAGGCTGTCGTTATGTGGTGTGTGGTGTGTGGTCATAGTGTCTGTGGTCTAAAATCAATGTTCAGTAGGACGGACTAGCGCTGCTTTTATGGCAGTTGCTCCGGCATAAAACAGGCGAAATTAAAAGTAACCTTCCTTTTTACGTTGTTCCATAGAAGCATCGGAGGTTTGGTCGTCTAAACGGGTGGCACCGCGTTCGGTGATGGTCGATGTGGCGGTTTCCAGCACGATTTTTTCTATGCTGTCTGCGTCGGACAACACTGGTGCCGTGCAACTGATGTCGCCCACGGTTCTGAAGCGGACTTGCATGTTAATGATGTCTTCACCGGCTTTAGCTGGGTTGGCAATGTCGCCGTTCACCAAAGGCACGTTCACCGGCACGATGGATCCGCCACGCATGACCACGTCACGTTGATGGGCGAAATAGATGCTAGGCAAGGCCAGTTTTTCGCGTTCTATGTATTGCCATACGTCCATTTCCGTCCAGTTGGAAATAGGGAAAGCACGTATGTTTTCACCTTTATGGCTACGGGCGTTATACAAATTCCATAATTCTGGGCGTTGATTTTTTGGGTCCCATTGGCCAAACTCATCACGGAAACTCATGATACGTTCTTTAGCGCGGGCTTTTTCTTCGTCGCGTCTGGCGCCGCCTATGCAGCAATCAAAACCAAATTCTTCTATGGCTTCCAATAAGGTCACGGATTGGTGTTTATTGCGCGATTCATCGGCTGATTTGAGCACCACCGTGCCGCGTTGCATGGAGTCCTCGACCGAGCGCACGATTAAGCGCTCGCCCAATTCGGCCGCACGTTGATCACGGAAATCGATGACTTCTTTGTAGTTGTGGCCGGTATCGATGTGCATCAAAGGGAAGGGGAAGCGACCTGGTCTAAACGCTTTCTCCGCCAAGCGCAAGATACAAAGCGAATCCTTACCGCCGGAAAATAGCAAGACCGGGTTGCTGCATTGACCGGCTACCTCGCGCAAAATGTAGATGGCTTCTGATTCCAACCAATCTAAATGGGATAAAGCTTGTTGTTTTGATGTGTGTGTAGTCATAAGTTAAATTATTTTTTTACGTGCAATCCGCATTCTTTGTTTAAGGGGTCTTCCCACCACCAGCGACCGGCACGGATGTCTTCGCCCATGGCAATGGCGCGCGTGCAAGGGGCGCAACCTATGCTGGGGTAGAATTGTTCGTGCAATTGATTGTACGGCACGTCATGCATGTGCACGTAGGCCCATACTTCCTGCTCGGTCCAGTCGCTTAATGGGTTGAATTTTTCCAGTTTATTGCCCTCATCAAACTCGCGGACTGGCAGGCTGCTGCGTGTGCTGGCTTGCGCCGCACGCATGCCGGTTACCCAAGCATCTTGGCCGGCTAATGCGCGTTGCAGCGGCTCCACCTTGCGCATGCTGCAGCAATCTTTACGTAAGTTGATGCTGTTGTAAAAGGCATTGATGCCGTGCGTTTGAACGTAGCGTTCAACCGCCTCATGTTGTGGGAAATAAAGCGTCAATTTGGTTTGGTAATGGGCTTCAACACGCGCCATCAAATCATAGGTTTCTGCCGGCAAACGTCCGGTATCCAATGAGAATAGGCTGATGGGCAGTTTTTTGCGCAAAATGATGTCGGTCAACACCATGTCTTCTGCGCTGAAACTGTTGGCAAAACTAATGCGCTTAAGCGTGGCGCAAGCCTCGGTTAATAAGCGGCTTACTTGCGCGGCTTTGGAATCGACGCTGGCCACTAGGTTGGCGGTCAACTCAGGATGTATTGCTGGGTTGGCGGCGCTGGGTTTTAAAGAAGAGGTGACGGACATGAGGCTTATCGGTTGTAGCGTCTAAATGCAGGGCGTGCTTCATCAACTGCGCCTTGGTAGGGCTGACTGAAGTCGTTTAGGCTGGCGATAGCCTCGCTAGCGCTTCGGTCCGTGCGCATGGCAAAGCTATTAAAGCCGCTGCGTTTAAGGAAAAACAGTTGATCCCTAAGCACGTCGCCGACTGCGCGCAATTCATTTTTAAAGCCATAGCGACTGCGCAACAAGGTACCAAGGGAAAAGATGCGGCCGTCAGCAAAGCGTTCCACGTGCACGGCAATGATGGGCAAGGCGTTTAAATCCGCTTGCGCTTGGTTTAAATCGGTCAAGGATTCGTGGGTGTCTAACCATACACCCACTTCTTGCTGGTCCAAGCGTGCTTGCAATTCCGTTTTCCTGGCGATGAATACCATTAGCGGCACCAATACTTTT
>CALFXV010000087.1 GCA_937957775.1 uncultured Methylotenera sp.
GTGCTCTATCCGGTTGAGCTACGGGCAGATTTGGGTTACGTGGGTTTTATAGAGCGCAGATTTAAGCATCATATAAAACTTTTCGGGCTGACTTTTAATTAGGCAACTGAAATTCAATTGCAAAAATGTTGGTCGGCGTGGAGAGATTCGAACTCCCGACATCCTGCTCCCAAAGCAGGCGCGCTACCAGGCTACGCTACACGCCGAAGGGCAGAAATATACTTTAATCCGAGCTTTAGGTCAATTCTAATATGTTAAAATGTCGCTTTATTTTTAATAATTGTTCCCTATTAAGCAACCCTATCCAATGACAGCGCAAATAATTGATGGCAAAGCCATTGCCGCCACCTTACTCGATTCTATTAAGTTACGCATTGATGCAAGACTTATCGCAAATAAGCGCGCGCCCAGTCTAGCTGTTGTGCTGATAGGCGGCGATCCGGCTTCGGCCATCTACGTGCGCAACAAACGCTTGGCATGCGAAAAAGTTGGCATCAAGTCACTGGCTTACGATTTGCCTAGTAGCACCAGCGAAGCTGAGTTACTAAAACTGATTAAACAATTAAATGAAGACAAAACTGTGGACGGTATCCTGGTGCAGTCGCCTTTGCCGGCTCACATCAAAGACGAACACATCATAGAGCAAATTAGCCCAGACAAAGACGTGGATGGCTTTCACCCATACAACATAGGCCGCTTGGCGGTGCGTCAACCAACCTTACGCTCTTGCACGCCGTTTGGGGTAATCAAGTTATTGCAAGCGGCTAACATTCCCTTGATGGGCTTGGATGCGGTCGTGGTGGGGGTGTCCAATCACGTAGGCCGCCCCATGGCATTGGAACTGTTGCTGGCCGGTTGCACCGTCACCAGTTGCCATCGCCACACCAAAGATTTAGCCAAGGCCATCATGCAAGCCGATTTAGTGGTTGCCGCCGCAGGCAAACCGGGCTTGATAAAAGGCGAGTGGATTAAGCCCGGAGCGATTGTGATCGACATCGGCATTAACCGATTGGCCGATGGCAGCATCGCCGGTGATGTGGATTTTAATGCCGCTAAAGAAAGCGCCGCTTACATTACGCCAGTACCCGGTGGAGTGGGCCCAATGACGGTCGCCACCTTAATGGAAAACACTTTGCTGGCCCTGGAGCTTAGCGAAGCCGCTTAATCAAATTTTTCAAAGCATTCAAGCCATTAGACTAGTTTTGCATGAATGCTTTATTCGGTGTACACTCTCGCGCTAATTTTGTAAGCGCACGTTTAATTACGTTTTTTTAGAATTTACTTAAGTATTTGGAATCCACTCATGGCAGCCGTTACTAATAAACAATTTACCCCTTATCAGCCTAAAGCCGATGAGCAATACATGAGCAAAAATCAGCTCAACCACTTCCGTAAGATTTTGAACGAATGGAAACTGGAATTAAGCAACGACTTAAACCGTACCGTGCATACCATGCAAGATGAAGTCACGATGTTTGCTGATCCTAATGACCGTGCTAGCCAAGAATCCGACATGACCTTGGAGTTGCGCAACCGTGATCGCGAGCGCAAATTAATCAAGAAAATCGATGAAACCCTACGCAACATCGACAGCGGTGAATACGGCTATTGCGAAGGTTGTGGCATAGAAATTGGCCTAAAACGATTGGAAGCCAGACCAACTGCCACGCTTTGCATCGATTGCAAAACGCTGGATGAAATGCGCGAAAAACAAGTCGCAAAATAAAATAGAAAAAAGGCCGCTAAATGCGGCCTTTTTTTTACCCTCACTCCCACTCTAAGGCCGGGTACAGCGTATTCACATTGCGCCTATTGGCTACATCAAACAACAGCCATTTGTCTTTTTCAGTTGCCGCTGCCGTGTTCATGGCGGCTTCCATGCTAAGGCCGTTTTTAATGCTGGCGCGTATGTCGTTTAATAAAACCTGCAAATAGGTTTGCGCCTTATTCATATCCAGCACACCGTCATGGCTAACTGGACCATGACCGGGTACAACTTGTAAAGCACCACTGAGTTTTAGTTTATCCAGTTCGGCTATCAAGCCTTTCACGTCACCCTCTACCACCGGCGTGCGCTCTATAAACAACAAATCACCGCTAAACAATGTATGCGTTTGGCTGTCCATGACCGTTAAATCGGTATGGGTGTGTGCAACCGGGTGTGCCGTTAGCACCAGCGATCTGTCACCCAAATCCAACGTTAAACTGCTTTTAACCGCGATGCTAGGCTTAACCAATATGGTGCCCAAGGCATCTTCACCCAACAACCTGGCATTTAATTTAGCGTATTGTTCTTGGCGCAATTCCATGGTCGTGGCCAATTTCTCATGCCCAATAAATTCCGGCTCGACCTCATTCAACTGACTGGCCAAGAATGCGGCGTTGCCGTAGGTGTGGTCAGGATGGACGTGGGTGTTAATCACGAAGAGTACAGGCAAGGAAGTGACCTTAGCGATGGCCTGACGCAGTTGCTGCCCTACTCTAAGGCTACCGCCGGTATCGATGACCGCTACCCCTTTGCTGCCCACAACAAAGCTAATGTTGCAGATATCGCCTTGGTAGCCATCGTCTATGTCTAAATGCGCGCCGTGATGCACATAAATACCCTGCCCTAGCGATTCAATAACGAAATCCTCACTGTATGCTGCAGGGGCAGATATCAGCCAAACTAAGCCACTAAGGATAATCATTAAAATACGCATGGTTTATTCCTGTATTTGAGGTTATTGATAGAATAATCGGCTATCATGTATTAATTAGGTTTCATTAAATTTATTCGTCATTCAAATTAATATACAGGAATACCCGCATGAAACAAACTCCAAGCCGTTACACTAAAACTGCCATCATCCTGCATTGGCTCATCGCTATTTTTATCGCCTTGATGTTTGTCTTAGGTTGGTACATGGCAGAGTTGCCTAAAGAGGCCCCCAAGCAAATCGCCTACGATTTATTTGATTTGGGTGTCTACACATGGCAATTGGCAGAAGAAGCCAGCCCTAGAACCTTTTATTTCAACTTGCATAAATCGCTAGGTCTAACGGTTTTGGCCTTGATCGTTTTGCGTGTTTTATGGCGCATCACCCACACGCCACCGGCAGCCTTAAGTTCCTACAAAGCCATAGAGAAAAAAGTCGCCACGGCCACTCACCACTCCCTGTATTTACTCATGTTAGCGGTGCCAGCGACCGGTTTAATCATGGCAATAAACAGCAAATACGGTGTGAAATGGTTTGGCATAGACGTGATTGCCGGCCTAGACAACAAACCCGTGCGCGATTTTTTTGAATGCACGCATGAGTTTGTTGGTATCGTTTTATTGGTGTTGATAGGCATACATTTACTCGGTGCACTAAAACATAAATTCATCGACAAAGATGACACCATGAGCCGCATGAGCTTGAAATAAAGCATGCTATTAATTACTTCCATTGTTGCCGCATTGCTTAGCTTAATCTTGATTAAGCTATCCTTTGCCGTGATTAGTTTAAGAAGAGAAAATAAAGTTAGCCTGGGTAGCGGTGGTAACGATGCTCTAGAAAGAGCCATACGCGCGCAAGCTAATTTTACTGAATACGTGCCGACCGGCCTCATCCTGATAGCTTGCTTGGAAGTAAATGGTGCGCCCTGGTGGCTAGTGCTGATACCCGGCCTCACCCTGATTATTGGTCGCGTATTTCATGCGCTAGGCATTAATCAAGCCCCGCCCAATTTTTCAAAAAGGGTGCTGGGCATGAAATTCACTTTTCATACCTTAATTGCTTTAGCCATTGTTAATATAGCCTGGTCCGTGTATCAATTAGTCGCCTAATTGCTAGAAAACCTTGTCCAATAAAAAATCCCGCCTAGCGGGATTTTTTATTATTGGTGATAGGGCTGACTGTGAAATCGAACCGCCTCTAACATGGCAGCGGCATTTTCCGGTGGCGTCCACTGCGTGATACCGTGCCCTAAATTAAACACATGGCCATGGCCACTGCCATAGCTAGCCAACACCTTGGCCACTTGTTTGGCTATCGCGTCTGGCGTAGATAACAATATGGCCGGGTCTAAATTACCTTGCAAAGCCACTTTATGGCCCACGCGCTGACGCGCTTGACCTATGTCCACAGCCCAATCCAACCCCAATGCATCCGCGCCAATTTCGGCTTGCGCTTCTAACCATAAGGCGCCGCCCTTGGTAAATACTATGCTGGGGACCGGACGACCGTCGTTACTTTTAATTAAGCCTGACACGATTTTTTGCATGTAATTAAGGGAAAATTCGCCGTAGGCATCGTGTGCCAATGCACCGCCCCATGAATCAAAAATCATGACGGCTTGGGCGCCAGCAAGAATTTGGGCGTTGAGATACTGCGTCACGGTTTGTGCCGTGATGTCTAAAATACGGTGCAATAAATCCGGTCTGGCATAAGCCATTTTTTTGATGTTCAAGAAGTCAGTGCCGCCTTTGCCTTCCACCATATAGGTCGCCAAGGTCCAAGGACTGCCTGAAAAGCCTATCAGCGGCAGACGGCCATCCAGAGTTTTGCGGATTTGCGCCACGGCATCGAAGACGTATTGCAAATCGGCCATGTCAGGCACGAACAATTTTTTTATGTCAGCCTCTTCACGCAAAGTGCGTTCGAATTTTGGGCCTTCTCCCTCTTCAAAATACAAGCCCAAGCCCATGGCATCGGGCACGGTCAAGATGTCTGAAAACAAAATGGCGGCATCCAATAGCGGGTAGCGATCCAAGGGTTGCATGGTCACATCAGTGGCAAAACAGGGGTTTTTACAGAGCTGCAAAAAACTGCCTGCGGTTTTGCGACTTTCACGGTATTCAGGTAAGTAACGACCGGCTTGGCGCATCATCCACACTGGCGTGTAATCGGTGGGCTGACGCATTAAGGCGCGCAAGAAATTATCGTTTTTCAATGGACTCATGTTTAACCACGCAGACAGCGCCGCTAAGCATTGGTCTGCGTGCCTTTGTGGTGTAGCGTTGGATTACCTAGGTAGCGTAGAACTGCCCATTAAGAACTCGTCGACGGCACGTGCAGCCTGACGGCCTTCACGTATGGCCCAAACCACCAAAGATTGACCACGGCGAACGTCGCCAGCAGCAAACACTTTGGCTTTGCTGGTTTTGTAACTGTCTTGGCCTTCGGTGCTGGCTTTGGCATTGCCGCGGCTGTCTTTTTCTACGGCAAAGGCATCGAGTAATTTTTGTATGGGTGAAACAAACCCCATGGCCAATAAGACCAAATCGGCTTTGATGGTGAATTCGGTGTTCGGCACCTCTTGCATTTTGCCGCCTTGCCATTGCACTTTGGCGCCAGTCAGCCCAACCACTTTACCGTTTTCACCTATTAAGGCTTTAGTGGTGATAGACCAATCCCTGTTTGCGCCTTCTTCATGCGAACTGGACGTGCGCATTTTTAAAGGCCAGTTTGGCCACACCATCTGCTTGTCTTCTTGCTCGGGTGGTTGAGGCATCAACTCAAACTGGGTGATGGAGGCTGCCCCATGACGGTTGGATGTGCCAACGCAATCGGAGCCTGTATCGCCGCCACCTATCACTACCACGTGTTTATTCGTTGCCATCACTTGATTGGGCACCGTGTCGCCAGCCACTACTTGATTTTGTGGGGTCAGGAAGTCCATGGCGTACATTACGCCGTCTAAATCGCGACCTGTGACCGGCAGGTCACGTGGGTGCTCAGCGCCGCCAGCTAAGATAACTGCATCAAATTCTGCTAGTAAATCATCGGCTTTTACGTTTTCACCAACGTGCTGATTCACGCGGAATTCCACGCCTTCAGCTTGCATCTGCGTCATGCGTCTGTCGATGTGGGATTTTTCCATTTTAAAATCAGGAATACCGTAACGTAACAAGCCGCCAATACGGCTGTTTTTTTCCAAGACCACGACGCTATGACCCACTCGAGCTAATTGCTGCGCTGCCGCCAAACCGGCTGGGCCAGAACCAACTATGGCGACTTTTTTGCCGGTTTTATGGCTAGCAAGTTGCGGTTTAACCCAATCGTTTTCCCAAGCTTTATCAATAATCGCGTGCTCTATGGATTTAATGCCTACCGCATCCGCATTGATGTTGAGCGTACAGGCTGCTTCACATGGGGCCGGGCAAATACGACCGGTAAATTCAGGAAAGTTATTGGTGCTGTGCAACACATCAATTGCGGATTTCCAATCTTGCTGATAAACCAGGTCGTTAAAATCAGGAATGATGTTATTCACTGGGCAGCCGCTGGTGCAAAAAGGAATGCCGCAATCCATGCAACGTGCACCCTGTTGCTTGGCTTGATCATCGCTCAAATGCAAAACAAATTCTTTGTAGTTTTTAATGCGCTCAACCACAGGCAGGTTTGCCTCGGTCAGCCTGTTGTATTCCATAAAACCCGTTACTTTGCCCATACTAAAACCTTTATCCTATTATGCTTTTATGCGGCTTGTTTTGCCGTTGCGGCTGCCAATTCGGTCAATGCGCGTTTGTATTCAATCGGCATGACTTTGACAAATTTGCTTCTTGAGGTAGCCCAGTCGGCCAACAAGGCTTGGGCTCGCACACTACCGGTATAGTTCGCATGCTTTTCTATCAGCGTTTTGAGTGTGACTTCGTCTGGCTGATTTAAATGCTGCACTTTACCCACAGCGGCATCGGCCGCTTCCACTTTTTCTAAGGCGACCATACTCATGTTGCATCGTTTAGCAAACAAGCCGTCTTCGTCATAGACATAAGCCACGCCGCCACTCATACCGGCAGCAAAGTTTTGACCGGTGAGGCCTAATACCACAACGGTACCGCCAGTCATGTATTCGCAACCGTGGTTACCCACGCCTTCGACCACGGCCGTGGCACCGGAATTGCGCACACAGAATCGCTCACCGGCCACGCCTCTGAAATAGCTTTCACCGGTGGTCGCGCCGTACATGACGGTGTTACCGACTATGATGTTTTCATGCGCGAGGCCACTGAAGGCGACCGGCGGTTTAATGATGATGCGTCCGCCGCATAAACCTTTACCCACGTAGTCGTTGCCTTCGCCACTTAATTCAAAGGTGATGCCTTTGGCTAAGAAAGCAGCAAAACTTTGGCCCGAGGTGCCGTTAAAATTGATGTGTATGCTGTCATCGGGCAAACCGGCGTGACCAAATCGGGTGGCAATTTGATTAGACAACATGGTGCCCACCGTGCGGTTGGTATTGGAGATAGCCACGTCCAACACGATTTTTTTACCCTCTTCCAATGCTGGCTTGGCCATGGCCACCAGCTTATTGTCTAGCGCATGGGTCAAGCCGTGGTCTTGCACATCATTGTGCTTACGTGACACGTCTGCTGGCATGGCTGGCAAATGGAACACTTTGCTGAAATCCAAACCGTTGATTTTCCAATGCTCGATACCGGCTTGCATGTCAAGCAAATCGGCGCGTCCGATTAAATCATCAAACTTCGCCACGCCTATGGAGGCCATCAATTCACGCACTTCTTCAGCCACAAAGAAGAAGTAATTCACCACATGCTCAGGCTGTCCGGTAAAGCGTTTACGCAATTCTGGATCTTGCGTGGCCACACCGACTGGGCAGGTATTCAAATGGCATTTGCGCATCATGATGCAACCTTCTACCACTAGCGGTGCGGTGGCAAAACCAAACTCATCGGCACCTAGCAAGGCGCCTATGACCACGTCACGGCCGGTTTTAATTTGACCGTCCACCTGCAAGATGACGCGGCCGCGCAATTGATTGAGCACCAAGGTTTGCTGTGTTTCAGCCAAGCCTATTTCCCAGGGTCCACCGGCATGTTTCACCGATGAAATTGGCGATGCGCCGGTACCGCCATCATGGCCCGCAATCACGATGTGATCCGATTTGGCTTTGGCGACACCTGCCGCTACCGTTCCCACGCCTGTTTCAGCCACTAATTTGACGGAAATAGACGCCTTAGGATTAGCGTTTTTAAGGTCGTGTATCAGTTGCGCCAAATCTTCAATCGAATAAATATCGTGGTGCGGTGGCGGGGATATCAAACCCACACCAGGCACAGAGAAACGCAATTTAGCAATGTACTCGCTGACTTTATGGCCAGGTAATTGGCCGCCTTCGCCAGGCTTTGCACCTTGCGCCATTTTGATTTGTATCTGATCGGCGGAAGCCAAGTATTCAGCGGTCACACCAAAGCGACCAGACGCCACTTGTTTGATGCTAGAGCGCATGGAATCGCCGGCTTGCAAGGCGATGTCTTTGACTATTCTGTCGCTGCCTATGACGTTGGCCATGGTGGTGGCACTGGCTACTGGGATAAAACGCTTAGCGTCTTCGCCGCCTTCCCCGGTGTTGGATTTACCGCCTATGCGGTTCATGGCAATAGCCAAGGTCGCATGCGCTTCTGTCGAAATGGAGCCCAATGACATGGCGCCAGTAGCAAAGCGTTTGACGATCTCTTTTGCTGGCTCAACTTTTTCCAAGGGAATCGCCGCGCCCACCGATTTAATTTCAAACAACCCGCGCAAGGTCATGTGACGACGCGTTTGATCGTTGATTAGCTTAGCGTATTCTTTGTAAGTGTCAGCTGAATTGGTGCGAGTGGCATGTTGCAATTTAGCAATCGAATCGGGCGTCCACATGTGCTCTTCACCGCGCACGCGGAAAGCGTATTCGCCACCGGCATCCAAATGCTTGGCCAATACTGGGTCTTCGCCAAAGGCTGCCGTATGCAAGCGCTCGGCTTCTTCCGCCACTTGCGCCAAACCTATGCCTTCAATGTTGGTGGTGGTGCCAGTAAAGTATTGATCAACAAAGGCGCTGTTGAGGCCGATGGCTTCAAATATTTGTGCACCACAGTATGATTGGTAAGTGGAAATACCCATTTTGGACATGACTTTATACAAGCCCTTGCCTATGGCTTTAACAAACTTTTTAGCCGCTTCGTTACTATCTTTAACGTCCATGTGCTTAATGGTTTCAAAGGCTAACCAAGGGCAAACCGCTTCCGCGCCGTAACCGGCCAATAGGGCAAAGTGGTGGACTTCGCGTGCCGATCCGGTGTCAACAACCAAGCCTGCGCTGGTGCGTAAACCGGTTTTTACCAAATGCTCGTGGGTGGCAGAACATGCTAATAATGCCGGAATCGCCATGCGATCGGCACTCACGCCTCGATCAGACAGAATCAAAATATTGAATCCATCTTGCACGGCTTTTTCTGCCGCACTGGTAATGCCGGCCACGGCTTTAGCCATGCCAGCCTTACCCTGCGTTAGCGGATACGTGATGTCCAACACGATGGATTTATATTGGTTTTGCGTGAAGGTCGCGATGGCTTTTAATTGCGCCAGTTCGTCCAAGGTTAAGACCGGTTGCGCCGCTTCCAATCGCATCGGCGGGTGAGTCTCATCCACCGCCAGTAAATTCGGTTTAGGGCCGATAAATGTCACCAAAGACATCACCAACTCTTCACGAATCGGATCAATAGGCGGGTTGGTCACTTGCGCGAACAACTGTTTGAAGTAGTTATAGAGTAATTTTGGTTTAACCGACAACACCGGCAAAGCTGCATCGTTCCCCATGGAACCCGAGCCTTCCTCGCCATTTTCCACCATGGGCTGCATGACGAATTTGATGTCTTCTTGGGTGTATCCAAACGCTTGTTGGGTATCCAACAAATTGGCTGCCATGGCTAATTCGGCGTCTACTTTAGGCATGTCGCTTAAGTAATAACGCGTTTTTTCTAGCCATTGTTTGTAAGGTTTGGCGGTTGCTAAGGTATTTTTGACTTCAGCATCGCCTATGATGCGGCCTTGTTCCATGTCGATTAACAACATTTTGCCTGGCTCTAAGCGCCATTTTTTTACGATTTTTTCTTGTGGGAAAGTCAAAACACCCATTTCCGAGGCCATCATCACCAATTCGT
>CALFXV010000088.1 GCA_937957775.1 uncultured Methylotenera sp.
GGCATCCAAATCAGACACATCACGCACCGTCATGATGCCCATGCCGTAGGTGCCGGCATCGGCTTTCACAATCACAAATGGCGTTTGCGTCACGCCATACTGGGCGTATTTAAGTTTAATTTTATCCAGCAATTGCTCCACCTTAAAGGCCAAGCAATCTTCACCGGTGCGCGCATTAAAATCGATTTCACCGCAGGTTTCAAAGTAGGGATTAATCAGCCATTCATCGATGCCCAGTAAATCAGCAAACTCCTTAGCCACGCGGTTATAGGCACTAAAATGCTGCGATTTACGACGCGTGCTCCAACCGGCATGCAAGGGCGGAATGAGGTTTTGTTCTAAGTTTTTAAGGATGTCAGGGATGCCACCGGATAAATCGTTATTAAGCAATATGGCACAGCTATCAAAATCGCCCAATTCCGGGTTGATTAACTTAATCCGATTGCCTACTCGCACTACTGGTTCTAGCAATAAGATGTGGCCATCATGGGTTTCCAAGCTAGTCGGCTGAGTGATTTCTGGGGAGATGGAGCCAACCCGCACGTCCAATCCAGCCTGCTTCATGATGTGCACCAACTCGACCACGTTGTGTAGGTAATAGGTATTGCGCGTGTGGTTTTCAGGAATAATCAATAAACGGTGGGCTTCCGGGCAGACTTTCTCCACGGCGACCATAGCAGCCTGCACGCTTAAAGGCAGAAAATCGCGATTGAGGTTATTGAAGCCGCCAGGAAATAAATTGGTGTCCACCGGCGCCAACTTAAACCCGGAATTACGTAAATCCACGCTGGCATAAAATGGCGATCCGTACTCCAGCCACTGGCAGCGAAACCAATGCTCAATTTTCGGCATGGCATTCAGCATGCTTTTTTCTAGCGATAAAAGTGGGCCGTTCAGAGCCGTGGTGAGATGGGGGACCATAATGACCTTTGTTCCGTTTTACGCAAATATACCCTAAACCAGGGGCTAAGCTAACTGCGCTTGCGCATCCGCGTGGTAGCTGCTTCTTACCATGGGGCCACTGGCGGTGTTATTAAAGCCCATGGCTTGTGCTTTTTCTTTTAATTGCTCAAAAATGGCCGGTTCCACGTAACGCATGACCGGCAAATGGTGCACACTGGGTTGCAAATACTGGCCCAAGGTCAGCATGCTCACCTGGTGATCACGCAAATCTTGCATGACGGCCAGAATCTCTTCATCGGTCTCACCCAAGCCCAGCATCAAGCCTGACTTAGTGGGTATGTGCGGGTACATTTCACCAAAGGTTTTTAATAAAGTCAGTGAGTTTTGGTAATCCGAGCCTGGTCTGGCTTGCTTATACAAACGTGGCACGGTCTCTAAATTGTGGTTCATGACATCCGGTGGCGCTTGATTCAAAATCGCCATGGCCACGTCCAAACGCCCCCTGAAATCCGGCACTAATATTTCGATTTTAATATTTGGCGACTGCGCACGCACAGCCCGTATGCAGTCGACAAAATGCTGCGCCCCGCCGTCTTTTAAATCGTCCCTGTCCACCGAGGTGATCACCACGTACTTCAAACGCATTTGCGCGATGGTGCGTGCCAAGTTTTCCGGTTCATTGGCATCCGGCGGCAAGGGCTTACCATGCGCCACGTCGCAAAATGGGCAACGGCGCGTGCAAATGTCACCCAAGATCATGAAGGTAGCCGTGCCGCCACTAAAGCATTCGCCTATGTTTGGGCAACTGGCCTCTTCGCAGACCGTGTGCAATTGGTTGTCACGCAGGATTTTTTTGATTTCTTGGTAGCGTTGGCTATCCGGCATTTTCATGCGTATCCAATCCGGTTTGCGCTGCACCGGCTGCGGAATAATCTTGATTGGAATGCGCGAGGTCTTGGCCGCATCCCGTTCTTTTACACCGGCAATTTTTGTTTTAGGCAGAATCGATTCAGTCATGTGCTATTCCATGCTCCAATTGCTTGACTAGCTTAGCCGTTAATTGTTCAGCGGCTTGCGATAAGGTCAGTGGTAAACCTAAGTCTTGGGTTTGCGTCACGGCCAAGCCAGCGTAACCGCATGGGTCTATGGCGCTAAATGGGCTTAAATCCATAGACACATTGACACTTAGTCCGTGGTAACTGCCATTGTTTTTGATGCGTAATCCCAAGGCGGCTAATTTAGCCTCTTGCACGTAAACCCCAGGTGCATTGGATTTGGCTTGGGCTTGCACGCCGTATTCAGCCAACCAAGCTATCACGCTGTTTTCCAATACGCTCACCAATTTGCGCACGCTTAAGCCATGGCGTTTTAAATCCAACAAGGGGTAAATGATGAGCTGCCCTGGTCCGTGGTAGGTAATCTTACCGCCTCTATCAGTCAAGACCAATGGAATGTCACTGGACGCTGGCAAACGCACACCTTGCCGATTCAGGCCCAAGGTGTAAACCGGAAAATGCTCGGTCACCCACACTTCATCGGCCGTGCTAGGCGTACGCTCGGCATTAAACTGCTGCATGGCCTGCCAGGTTTGGGTGTAATCGGTGCGGCCTAAATGACGCACCAACAAGGCTGGCTTAGACGAACTGGCGGGCATGGCTGCGGCGTGCTGCAACGGGTTGGCTTAAAGTGAAAATTTAACCAGTGGGTGGGCGCTGATTAAACGGTAAACCGCGTCCAATTGATCTTGCGAGGCCACGTGCACCAGGCAGGTTAGGCTGATGTACTTGCCACCGGAGCTGGCACGCATGCTTACCTGAGCCGCAGT
>CALFXV010000089.1 GCA_937957775.1 uncultured Methylotenera sp.
AGCTGGTCATTTCTGGGGCAGTGACAAAATCGCCACCGTCTTTTTGCATTTGGCTGAACTTTTGCCGGCCGGCAGAGTAATAGCCTAGGCCCGGAGCATACAGCGCTAACTGCATGAAGTTTGAAAAATCCAAGCACCCCCCTGCTAACGCGATGCGCTCCTGGATGAGCAAGCTCAGTTGCTCGCTGTGTTTTTGGGCAGTGACCGATGTCTCGGATAAAGTAGTCATAGACTTGGATTATAATAGCTAACTATCAAGATGGGATTAAAGCGTGGAAACTGATCTGACAAATAAAGTGGTACTAATTACCGGCGGCGCCAAGCGCGTAGGCGCGGCTATTTCACGGCTGTTGCATGCCTCAGGCGCTAACTTGATGATCCATTACAAAAGTTCTCTCATTGAAGCGCGTGCATTGCAGGCCGAGCTCAATCTGCAGCGCGCTAATTCGGTGGCGATAGTGCAAGGCGATTTGTTAAACATCCCCAGCTTACCCAGTTTGGTTCACGAAACAGTGAATCATTTTGGTCGCTTGGACGCACTGATTAATAACGCCTCTACCTATTACGCCAGCGAAATAGGCGACATAGATGAAGCAAAATGGCTAGACCTCATGGGCAGCAATTTGAAAGCGCCTTTGTTCTTATCGCAAGCCGCCGCAGCGGAATTACGCAAAAACCACGGCTGCATCGTCAACATTACTGATATGCACGTAGAGCGCCCAAAAAAAGGTTACATCGTCTACAGCGTGGCCAAGGCCGGCTTGGTTACCTTAACCAAATCTTTAGCCCACGAATTAAGCCCGGAAGTACGAGTCAACGCTGTCGCACCTGGGCCGGTGCAATGGCCGGAAAACAACCCGCAATTCGATGAAGTTTACCGCCAGCGGGTAATTAACCAAACCTTACTCAAACGCGTAGGCGAAGCGGAAGACGTTGCCAAAGCCGTTAAATTCTTGATTGCCGACGCGCCGTTTATTACCGGCCATGTGCTGGCTGTCGACGGCGGCCGTTCTTTAAATTTATAGCCCTATTCATCTTTAAGTCCTCTCCTTTTAGCCCTCACCCCTTAGCCTAAAACCATGATTAAACACCTGCCTGCCGAGTACTCGAATAATTTTATTAAGCTACGCAATAGCTTAATCAGCGCTACCGGCAAAGCCATAGGCGATTACAACATGATAGAAGAAGGCGACACGGTGCTGGTGTGCATGAGTGGCGGCAAGGACTCGCATGCCATGTTAATGATATTGCTGGCATTGCAAGAGCGCGCGCCCATAGATTTCAAACTCATCGCCATGAACTTGGATCAAAAGCAACCAGGCTTTCCGGCCGATGTATTGCCCGCCTATTTTGAAAAATTGGGCGTGGATTACCGTATTGTAAATGCCGACACCTACTCCATCGTTAAGGAGAAAATACCCGAGGGCAAAACCACCTGCTCTTTGTGTTCACGACTTCGTCGAGGCGTCATTTACACCACCGCAAAAGAATTGGGCGCCAATAAAATTGCCCTCGGTCACCACCGTGACGACATCGTGGAAACCTTGTTTCTTAACCTATTTTTTGGCGCGAAAATGAAAGCCATGCCGCCCAAACTCGCCACCAACGACAAACAAAATGTCGTGATACGCCCCTTGGCCTATTGCAGTGAAAAAGACATTGCCAGCTACGCTAGGCAAATGGCTTTTCCTATCATCCCTTGCGATTTATGCGGCAGCCAGGAAAATTTACAAAGGCAAAAAGTCAAAGACATGCTGCAAGGCTGGGAGCGCGAGCAGCCAGGACGAATTAATAATATCTTCCGTGCCATAGGCAATGTCGAGCCCTCGCATTTGGCAGACTTTAATTTATACGACTTTAAAAACTTAAGCCAAGCAAAAGTGGACGACGACGATCCATTGTTTGGTGACATCGCCCAAGCCGACAATGCCCTAAATATAGCCAACAGCAGTGACACACGCATCGAGTTTGTGCGTAAATAAATTATTGGCTTATCCCCATTTACCTTGTTATCATCTAGCTAATTCCCTTAAACGTAGCCCCTTCCCTAGGCATTCATGTCCAAACTGTTAATTGTTGAATCTCCCTCCAAAGCCAAAACCCTGAAAAAATACCTAGGTGGCGACTTTGAGGTGTTGGCCTCGTATGGGCACGTCCGTGACCTCATTCCAAAAAATGGCGCGGTCGATACCAACAACGATTTCGCCATGAAGTACGACATCATAGAGCGCAACAGCAAGCACGTAGACGCCATAGCCAAAGCGGTAAAAAATGCCGACAGCATCTACCTAGCAACCGATCCGGATCGTGAAGGCGAAGCCATTTCATGGCATATTGCGGAAATTTTAAAAGGCAAAAATTTACTTAAAAATAAAATCATGAAACGCGTGGTGTTTCATGAAATTACCAAAAATGCCGTGGAGCATGCCATCGCAGAACCACGCGACATCTCCATGGACATGGTCAATGCGCAGCAAGCGCGTCGTGCATTGGACTACTTGGTCGGCTTTAATTTATCACCCTTACTTTGGAAGAAAATCCGCCGTGGCCTCTCTGCTGGTCGCGTGCAAAGCCCGGCTCTACGCTTAATTGTCGAGCGCGAATTGGAGATTGAGGCCTTTAAATCCCAAGAGTATTGGTCGGTTCATTTGGATGCGCTAAAACACAGCCACGGCTTCAGCGCTAAATTAATCCAATTAAACAATCAAAAAATAGAGCAATTTTCCCTGATTAATCACGATCAACAAGCCGACGTGGTGGGCAAGCTGCTGCTAGCCAGCGCAGGCAAAACCACCGTTTCACGCGTGGAAAAGAAACAACGCAGCCGCAGTCCGGCCGCCCCATTTACCACCTCGACCTTGCAACAAGAGGCCGTGCGTAAATTAAGCTTTACCACCTCGCGCGCCATGCGTATCGCTCAGCAACTGTATGAAGGCGTAGACGTGGGCAGCGGTACCGTTGGTTTAATTACCTACATGCGTACCGACTCCTTTAATATGGCGGCCGAAGCCATCATGCAAATTCGCGATTACGTGAAAAAGCATTTTGAGCCAGACTACCTGCCAAAGACCGCCGTCGCCTACAAAACAAAATCCAAAAGCGCACAAGAAGCCCACGAAGCCATACGCCCTACCGACATCAATCGCACGCCGGCTAAAGTTAGGCAATACCTAAACGACGAGCAATTTAAACTCTACGAAATGATATGGAAACGCGCCGTCGCTTGCCAAATGGCGGCAGCGAAATTTGATGCCGTCAGCGTGGACTTAAGCGTAGGCAGCGACGCCAATCTGTTTCGGGCGTCCGGACAAACCTTGGTGTTCCCAGGCTTCATCGCCGTTTACATGGAAGGCACGGACGACGAGGAAGAAGAAGGCGAAAGCAAATTACCGCACCTAGAAACCGGCAAAGTGTTGACGGTAGAAAAAATTTACGGTGATCAGCACTTTACCGAACCACCGCCGCGCTACGGCGAGGCCAGCTTGGTTAAAATACTAGAAGAATACGGCATAGGCCGTCCGTCTACTTACGCCAGCATCATCAGCACCTTGCAAGACCGCGAATACGTGTTGCTGGACAAAAAACGCTTCACCCCTACCGACGTCGGCCGAGTAGTGAACAAGTTTTTAACCGAGCACTTCACCAAATACGTCGATTACGACTTCACCGCCAACCTGGAAAACGCCTTAGACAGCGTGGCCGAAGGTCAGCGTGAGTGGATTCCATTGATGGATGAATTTTGGCAAGGCTTTAGCCAACAATTACTTAGCAAGGCCGATGTTGACAGACCAGGTAACGAACTCATAGACGAGGCTTGCCCTAAATGCGGTAAGCCCTTGCAAAAACAACTGAGTCGCTACGGTACCTTTATCGGCTGCACCGGTTACAACGACGAGGCAAAATGCGACTACAAACGCAGTTTAAACGGCGCCGCCCAAGGTGCCAGCGAGCCGGTGTTAATAGGCTTAGATCAAGCCACGGGTAAAGAAATGTTGCTCATGAATGGCCCGTATGGTCCTTATTTGCAGCTAGGTTTAGCGGTAGAAGGGGACAAGAAAAAACCCAAACGCGTTAGCGTGCCCAAGGAAATCTCTTTGGCCGACATGACGGCAGAAACTGCCAGCATGGTGCTGTCCCTACCCAGGGATTTAGGTCTGCATCCCGACACCCATAAAAAAATCGTGGCCAATATCGGTCGTTTTGGCCCTTACATCAATCACGATGCTAAATTTAAATCCATCCCAAAAACCGACAGCGTGTTTACCATTGATTTAGACGCGGCCGTGGCTTTATTGGCGGCTGCTCACACCGGCCCAGCACCGCTATGTTCGCTGGGCAATCACCCCAGCGAAGACGGCCAAATTGAGATTTTTGCTGGTCGTTATGGTCCCTACGTGCAACACGGCAAGCTACGCGCTACCCTACCAAAAAGCATAGAGCCGGAATCGCTGACCCTAGAAGAAGCCTTGGAGTTGCTCATGGCTAAGGCCGCGAAAGGTGAGCCAGCGAAAAAACCAGTTGTTAGAAAATCAGCCGTTAAGAAAGCCGTTGCCAAAAAAGCGCCTGTTAAAAAAGCCAGCAGCGCTAAGCCTGCGGCTAAAAAAACCCCAGCCAAGTCAGCCACTAGCAAGAAAGCCAGCGTAAAATAAACCGCTAGCAAGTAATTGCCAGGCATAAAAAAAGCGGCTTAATAGCCGCTTTTTTGTATACAGTTCGGTTAGCCGTTGACGCGATGACCCAATGAGGCCATTTCATTGTGCTCTATCCATTTACGAATGCGATTGGCATCGCCTATACGGGACATTTTGCCCACGGAATTTAACAACACGATAATCATCGGTTGGCCAGAAATCTCCGCCTGCATCACCAAGCAACGGCCAGCCTCATTGATAAAACCGGTCTTGGACAAGCCTATCACCCAATCGCCACGCCTAACCAAGGCATTGGTATTAACAAAATTATTGGAGCCACCGTGTAAGGTAATCTCTTGCGAAGCAGCTGTGCTCACTTGGCGTATCTCAGGGTAGTGGTAAGCCGCGTTGACCATCTTAGCTAAATCTTCTGCAGTCGACACATTGGCGCTGTCCAAACCAGTGGCATCGTAAAAATGCGTAGCGTTCATGCCCAATGAGGCCGCTTTGCGATTCATCGCGCTCAAAAAAGCCTGCATGCCGCCTGGGTAATTCCTGCCCAAAGCAGAAGCAGCGCGGTTTTCAGAAGACATCAAAGCCAATTGCAACAATTCTGCGCGCGTAAGTTCCGTGCCCACCGACAACCTAGAGTGCGTGCCTTTAAGGTAATCCACATCTTGGTTGCTGATGGCCAATACTTCGTCCATAGGCAAATGTGCATCCAACATGACCATGGCGGTCATTAATTTCGTGACGGAAGCGATAGGGGTGGGTTGATTGGTGTTTTTTTCAAACAGCTTTTCGCCGGTTAACTGGTTAATCACCAGCACTTTGGATGACGCCAATTGCAGTGGACCGCTGCCATCGTAGGCTTTAGTGTAGACGTTTTTATGTTTACGGCTGGCTAGCCTGTGGTGACGACTTTTAGACGAAACTTTATGTTTTTTACTGATATGCGCTTTATGTTTGTGCGATTTTTTACCTTCCGCATACACTGACATAGGTGCAAAACTAAGCATGATCGCTATGTAGAAAAGTATAAATTTACGCATATAAAAGCCCATTTGTTTGTTGTCCATCATGCAGTTACAGACGAATACTATATAAAAACTTTAGCTTTGTCATCAATATATTTTACTATTTAGCCATTTAAATTTTAAAAATTTAAATGCGAATAATTGGATTAAGGCTAAAATAAACCTCCACTTTAAACACAGTCTCATTAACGCCCATGCACACCCCTGATTCTTTATTTTACAGCGCCGAACATTTATGGACCAAAGCCACTGCTGACGGCTTGTGGGAAGCCGGTATCACCGATTACGCGCAGGATTTGTTGGGTGACATTGTCTTCGTCCAAGCCCCGGCAGTGGGCAGCAAATTGACCGCTCACGAGGCTTGCGGCTTAGTGGAATCGGTCAAGACTGGCTCGGATTTGCATGCTTTGCTGGACGGCACGGTAACGGAGATCAACCAAGACTTGATTAACAGCCCAGAATTAATTAACGACAAACCTTACCAAGCTTGGATATTTAAATACCAATTGGCTGAGGGTCAGGACACAAGCAAGTTAATGAATGCGGCGGCTTACCAAGCGCTAATAGCCAGCTTATAAGAAATTCACCCTAGGCGCGCACATCGGTGGATTTGATGTCGTAGCCACGATCACGGTAAAAACGAAACTTCAAACGCGCGGCAGCTTTATCCTCGTCACTCGAGCCAACCAACTCCACCAAATAACGAAATCGACTGAAGAAGGGTGGATGCTGGTCATGTAAATTAATCAGCACGTCGTCTTTGCTTAGACCTTCATGATCGTAGCTAACCGCAATGGGGGAATGCGGCATGAGCGCGGCGTGGTCGCTGCTGGCTAAAAAACTAGTGGCAGAGTGCTGCCAAAGCGCCGCTTGCACGGCCTCGTTCATCGCCACCCCCGGGGTAAACACCATTAGTTCGCGGCCTTTTGCCAGTGCTTTTTCACACAGCTCGCTGGTTTTAGCCAGCTTATCGTCCACGTTAAAAAAGAATTCCACCCGGGTCATGGTTTAAAACCTTAAGCTTGATTTGCCCTTTGCACTAAAAATTGAGTGAGCAAAGGCACAGGACGACCCGTGCCGCCTTTTTCTTTGCCGGATTTCCATGCCGTGCCGGCCACATCCAGATGCGCCCAATCGTATTTTTTTGCAAAACGCGCCAAGAAGCAGGCAGCCGTGATGCTGCCGGCCGCACGGCCGCCTATGTTGGCCATGTCGGCAAAATTACTGTCCAATAATGACTGGTAATCGTCCCACATTGGCATATGCCAAGCCCTATCTAGGGACACTTCACCGGCTTGCAAGAGCTCCGCTGCCAAGGCATCGTTATTACTAAACAAACCGCTGGCATGGTGACCCAAGGCAATCACACAAGCACCGGTTAAGGTGGCCACATCGATTACGGCGCTGGGTTCAAAACGCTCAACGTAGGTCAGTGCGTCACACAATATCAAACGCCCTTCTGCATCGGTATTTAACACCTCTATGGTCAAGCCTGACATGCTGGTTAATACGTCGCCAGGTCGAGTTGCGCGGCCATCTGGCATGTTCTCGCAAGTAGGAATCACGCCTATGACGTTCAAGGGCAAATTCATCGCTGCGATGGTCTTAAAAGTACCCAATACGCTGGCCGCACCGCACATATCGTATTTCATCTCATCCATTTCGCTACCGGGTTTTAATGAAATACCGCCGGTATCAAAGGTAATACCCTTGCCCACCAACACCACTGGCTTTTGCTCTTTTTTGCCCTTTAGGTGCTGCATGATAATGAATTTTGGTGGCTCTTCGCTGCCTTGTGCCACCCCTAAAAACGAACCCATACCCAGTTTTTCTAAGGCATCACGCTCCAATACCTCGACCTTGAACTGGTGGGTTTTGCCTAAGGCCAACGCTTGCTCAGCCAAATAGCTTGGGGTGCAGACATTCGGTGGTAAATTACCAAGGTCCTTAGCCAAACTTACCCCGGCAGCCAAAGCCTGGCCGTTGGCCAAACCGGTTTCAGCGGCAGACACATCGCTTGCGCTAACGTTTATGGTCAGCTTAGCGATGCCTTTTTTCGGGCTGGCTTTTTCATCTTTTCTTTTGATGGCGGCAAATTTATAACTGGCATCCAAGGCCGCTTCGCTTAAATACGCCACTTTACGTTGAGCACTTAAGGCTTTAACAGGCAATTGTGCCAAGCAGGTAGTCGCATCCAAGGCCCCGCTTTTTTCCAAGGCCTTGATAGAAGCCCTCACCGCTTTGGCATATTGTTTTTCGGTAAAATCCGCTTCTTTACCCAAGCCCACTAACAGCAAGCGACGGCTAGTTAAGCCGGGCACGTGGTGCAACATCAATGTCGCTTCCAGTTTGCCATCCAAGTCACCGTCGGCAAGCACTTTGCTAATCATGCCTTTGCTCGCACTGTCTATTTCTTGCGCTGCCTCTGACAGCACATTCGCTTCGTAGACACCCACGACCAGACAATCACTTTGTGTTGCTGCCGCATTAACGTTTTTTATGCTAAATTCCATGTTGCCAACCTTATTAAAATGTTTATTGAATTATCGCGGTTTTTAGACGCAATTCCTAGTTGAAAATAGACCGCCCACGCAATTCATTATAATGACCACTCACTCATGCTCTTTCAGCGCTCACTAACAAAAGAATTAATCGTCACCGCCAGCAGTGCTATGCTGATTTTGGTCGGCGTGGTGATAGCACAACGCGCCGGTTACCTCATCCAATTGGCCGCTAAAGGCATACTGCCTAACGACGCCATTAGCACCGTACTGGGCTTTAACCTTATCCGCTTTCTACCCATGCTGCTGTCTTTAAGTTTATTTTTAGCCGTCTTGCTCACCTTGACGCGCTGGTACAGAGACTCGGAAATGATCATTTGGTTTAGTTCGGGTTTAAGCATTAAGCAATGGTTGAAGCCAATACTGGCATTTAGCCTGCCCTTCTTCTTAATCATTGGCTTGCTAAGCTTGTTTGTTACCCCGTGGGCCATTAACAAAGTTGAGCAATACCGTTCACAATTAAAAAGTCGCGATGAATTAAGCAGCATCAGCCCTGGCGTGTTTAAGGAGTCCAGTCATGCCGATCGGGTATTTTTTGCCGAAAGCTTTGATGAGCTAGGTAAGGTGGTAAAAAATGTATTTGTGCAAACCAAGCAAGACGACAAGGTCAGCCTCATCGTTGCGACACAGGGTCATCGTGTGATCGAAAAAAATGGCGACAATTATTTAATCATGGAAAACGGCCGGCGTTACTACGGCAAACCAGGTAGCGCTGAATTTTCCACCACCGAGTTTGAACAATACGCCATACGCGTGGATGCTGAACTGGTGCAAGTGGCTGAGCCCACAGTCGCTTCCCTCCCCAGTTTAGCCCTAATCAAAACCCACAAGCCAGCGCATACGGCTGAGTTGCAATGGCGCTTGGCCATGCCTATTTCAGCCTTGATACTGGCGCTATTGGCCATCCCCTTAAGCGCCATTGATCCTCGCGCCGGTCGTTCGGCCAACTTCGCGCTGGCTTTAATCGTTTTCATCCTCTACAACAACATGCTGAGCATACTGCAAGCTTGGGTCAGCCAAGGCAAAATCTCCCCCAACGTCGGCTTGTGGCCAGTGCATGGGCTGTTTTTATGCCTGGCGATCTACATGCTTTACCGGCGCAACCAACAACTCCCCATCTTGCCTGGCCTTAAATTCGGCAAAGCCATGACCACCTAAAGCATGCCCATATTTCATAAATACCTGTATAAAGAAATCACCGTCCACGTGCTGCTGGTGATGCTGGCCTTGATGGCGATGTTTTCATTTTTTGATTTAATACAAGAGCTGGACAGTTTAGGCAAAGGCCATTACGGCCTGGCGAACATCCTGCTATTCGTGTTGTTAAGCGTGCCCGGCCACGTCTACGACGTGGTGCCGGTGGCGGTATTGGTGGGCTGCATGATGAGTTTAAGTCAACTTGCACGCCACTCGGAATTGCTGGTGTTGCGCGTCAGTGGCTTATCGGTTTTTAAGCTAGGCCTGATACTGGTGCACATAGGCCTGCTGTTCACCTTGCTGACTTTTTCTGTGGGCGAATTGCTTACCCCTATCAGCGAAAAAATGGCACAACGCTTGCGCATACAAGCCAGCCACTCCGTGGTTGCACAAGAATTTAGATCGGGTTTGTGGGTAAAAGACGACCGCCAATTTATCAACGTTGAAGAAGTGATGGCAGACAGCACCCTAGTCAACGTGCACATCTACGAATTTGATCAACAAGCCAGATTGATCAGAATGCGCGACGCCAAATCGGCCGACTACCAACAAGATCACTGGCGCTTAAAAGAGGTCACGGAAACACAATTCAAGCCTGACCAGAATTCGGTGACGCAACGGGCAGAAGCCAAATGGTTTTCGATGATACAGCCCGCCTTGCTTAATGTCCTATTGGTGATGCCGGAAAAGATGTCGGCATGGAATCTGTCCGCTTACATTGATCATCTAAACAACAATAAACAAAAAACCAACCGTTACCAAGTCGCGCTATGGGCAAAAATGGTTTACCCCATGGCTTGCCTAGTCATGGTCATCCTAGCCCTGCCTTTTGCTTTACTGCCTCAGCGCACAAGCGGAGTCAGCGCCAAAGCCCTACTCGGCATCATGCTAGGGGTGGCGTACCAAATTTTAAATCGGGTTTTCGCCCATTTAGGCTTACTTAACGACTGGCCGCCGTTATTGAGCGCCCTATTGCCTAGCTTATTGTTCTTGCTGGCTGGGCTTGTTATGTTGCAGCTCGTGGCACGAAGGTAATGCGGCTATGAAGCAGTCTGTCATGCAAAAACAAGCCATCGCGATCGAACACGGCCCACACAAACCCCAAGCCAAAGGCAGCCAAACTTAAGCTGGCAAAGGCATACCTGAGGCAAGCCTGAGACCAGTTTAGCAAGTCGGCTTGGCCGTGGCTGAGTTTTAATTGCCAGGTTTGCATAGCCAAGGTTTGACCGCTTTTACGCCAGCACCAAACGAAATAGAAGCCGACGCCTAGCCATAAAAACAACTGCAAGGCATAACGCTTAAGCCCATGACTGGCATCGCCGAATAACAAAATAAAACCCAAGGCCAAAGCAAAACTCAAGGCCAACACCACCAAACCATCGTAAACCATGCAAGCGGACAGCCTAAGCCAACCGGGTTTAGTATGCAGTTTATTCACGATGTGTACTCCTATTGATCATTTTAGCTAAGCCTAGCACCCTTAGTTTTCCATTAGCCGTGGAATTCGCTACAATCGCTACTCGGTTTTATTGGAGAGGGATCATGGGACGTTTGTTATTTTTAATCTTGCTCATCGCGCTGATCGTCTATTTTGTTAAGCGCTACTTAGGCAAAAAAAACCCTGTCGAAAAAACAAGTGCCGACAACGCACAACAGCAGTCCGAGCATTTAGCCAGCGAGGACATGGTGCAATGCGCCACTTGCCAAGTGCACATTGCCCGATCCGAAGCTTTTTTGGTGAAACAGCGCTTTTATTGCTGTACCGCGCACGTGCCTAAAAAGTAAGCATACTGGCGCTTGCTGGTCCAGCCTAGAACGTTATTAGGCTTAGCTTAAAACCAAAGCCAGATAGCTGATGTACATCAAGCCATTGATCAATAAATGCCAAACCAAAATGCCGCCACGACCGGCCAAATAGCGCAGCCATAGCGCCGCTAGCAAGGTCATGGCGATGCCCAACACCACCTCTGTACGCGGCTCCCAAGGCGTCAACATAATACCAATGGCCGGCAACAAAGTGCCTTGAAACACCATGGCACCGGTGATGTTACCAAAAGCCAGGGTGTCTTTACCTTTACGTATCCACAATATGCTGTTCACTTTTTCCGGCAATTCCGTGGCAATAGGGATGATCAACAAGGACAATAATAAAGCAGAAATACCAATTAAATCGGCTGCAGCCTCAACGCCGTGAATGAATCCTTTGGCGCCCGCTATCAACAAAGCCAAGCCTAGCAATAACTGCAGCGCAATCACCACGGTGTGGTTAGGCAAGCCCAAACGGCACAACATCATCGGGCCGCCCGCTTCGGTCGCATGGCCATCGGCCACCAGTGCTTTGGACGCGTTCAGTGTCATCATCACGTAGACAAAATAGATGGTCACCATGCAAGCACCTATGCCATAACGGACCACCGTAAGCGTGTGCGGCACGTACATGGCAACGGCAGCAAAACTAAAGGCAATAAGAAAGAAATTAAGGTCACGGGTTAAGCCACTGCGCTCCGGTCTTAAATGCCCTTTGCTACCGCGGCGACGCCAAACTGAAATGGCCATTAGAGACAAGGATAAAGTGGCTAACATCAAAGGCGCACCTAAGATGGAGCCCACGCCTATTTCCTCATTGGTCGCGACATTTTGCGTACCGGCTAACAAGGCCAACAAAGGCACCATGGTCTCAGGCAAAGCCGTGCCGACTGCCGCAAACAAAGAACCGGTGACGCCTTCCGATATACCCAGCTTTTCACCCAAGTGCTCAAGCGCATTGGTGAAGACTTCCGCCGCAATCAAGATAACGATCAACATTAAAAATAATTCAAAAAATACCATTTGTTTCTTCCTAGGCCTGGATAAATTTACTGTGTGCACAGTTTATAGGATAAGCGCACGCTAAACTGAATTTTGCCATGAAAGTTCAGGCGAAAAATGCATTTTTAGCATAAAATTGAAGGCCTATGAACCGCCACGCTATTGATGAAAATGGAATTGCGCTGAATGCGCAGTTTATTGCCTCGCCCAATTTTGATGAGCGACCTAGCCATGAAATCAGCTTAATCGTCTTGCACAACATCAGCCTGCCCCCTGGCGAATACGGTGGCGCCGGCATCATTGAATTGTTCACCAACCAACTCGACCCGCAGGCCCATCCTTATTACGCGGGCATACACCAAAACAAGGTCTCGGCGCATTTTTTAATCCGCCGAGACGGTCAGCTCCTGCAATTTGTTTCCTGCTTAAAACGAGCCTGGCATGCCGGCGTATCGCAATGGCAGCAAAGGGAACGTTGCAATGACTTTTCAGTCGGAATCGAGTTAGAAGGCTCGGATTTCGAGGCGTTTACCGAGGCGCAATACGCCAACTTGCAAAGTTTGCTGGCGGCCCTGCAACTAAGCTATCCCATACAAGCTATAGTAGGGCATTCAGACATTGCCCCGGGGCGAAAAACCGACCCAGGGCCTTTTTTTGACTGGCAACGTATAATCACCCCTTAATGACTAAGAAAGCGTTCACAATATGATGCTGCAAACCAAATCCTTGCTATTGATTGCCCTGCTATCCACGGCTTTACTGGGCTGCGGTGCTAAAAAAAGTGATCCAGACCAAGCCGAGGGCAAAAAAAACGGGCCTAAGCCGACGCTGGTCTCGATCACCCACGTTAAAAAACAAGCCGTAGACATCACTGAACAGTCGGTCGGCAGTTTGGAAGGATTGACCAATCCAACCGTGTCGTCCGAGGTGGCCGCAAAAGTTATACGCATGCACGTCAACACAGGTCAGGCGGTCAAACAAGGCCAATTGATTGCCACACTGGATGCCACCGATTTATCCCTGCAAGCACTAGAGGCGCAAGCCGAAGTGGCTCGTATAGAAGCTTTATTAGCCAACCAAAATAAAATCGTCGAACGCAATCAAGTCTTAGTGAGTAAGAAATTCATTTCGCAAAATGCCTTGGACAACGATAGCTCGCAACAAGCCGCTTTAAAAGAACAATGGGCCGGTGCCAAAGCTAGGCTAGACAGCGTCAAACACAACAGCAGTAAAACAAAAATCTATGCGCCCGCCGCCGGCAAGATAGAAAAGAAATTGATTGATGACGGTGAGTTTTTACGGGTAGGCGACCCCATTGTCTTGATCGTATCATCGCAACTGCTGCGCGCCCATTTACCCTTCCCTGAACAGATAGGCGCGAAATTAAAACCAGGCTTAAAAGTACGTTTAAGCACCCCAACTAGCTCGCAGAGCGTGGATGCGGTTATCCACGAATTAAAACCGATGATTACCGAAGGCAGCCGCAGCGTTGACGTCATTGCCGATGTCACGAACGCGCCTGGCTGGCAAGCCGGTGCCAGTGTCGATGGCACGGTGGTATTAGGCACCCAAGCGGACAGCTTAATGGTACCGGAACAAAGCGTGGTACTAAGACCAGCCGGTGAAGTGGTCTACCTAGCACGAGGCAATAAAGCTTACCAAGCCATAGTCAAAACCGGTGTACGGCAAAATGGCTTAGTGGAAATCCTGCAAGGCCTAAATGAAAACGATGCGGTGGTGGTTGATGGCGCCGGTTTCTTAACCGACCAAGCGCTGATTAAACTGGCCGTGCCTAGCCCATCCAGCCTTAGCAAAAAAGCAAACAACTAACCATGACCCTGCCTGAACTCTCCATCAAGCGCCACGTCCTTGCGTGGATGTTGTCCGCAGTCATCGTGCTGTTTGGCATTATTTCTTATCAAAAAATTGGCGTGGACAGGGTGCCTGCCATTGACTTCCCTATCATCATGATCAACACCACTTTGCGTGGTGCGGATCCCGACGTGGTCGATACCAGCATTACCAGCGTCATCGAATCGGCCATTAATACCACCCCAGGCATAGAGCACATTCAATCCGCCTCTTCGCCTGGCGTGTCCAGTATCAGCATCACTTTTGCCTTGGATAAAGACATCGATGTCGCTTACAACGAAGTGCAGGCCAAAGTAAACCAAGTCATCAAACGCTTGCCGACCGATACTGACCCGCCGGTATTGCAAAAAGTTGACACCAATGCCTCACCGGTCATTTGGTTAGCCTTAAGCGGTGACCGCACGGTACAGCAACTCAATTTATACGCCAACAATATATTAAAGAAGAAATTTGAAACCATCGCCGGTGTCGGTGAAGTCACCATAGGCGGTCGCCGTGACCGCGTCATACGCGTCAATGTGTCGCCAGAACGCATGGCCGCTTACAAGTTAACGGCCAACGATTTAATCGCTGCGTTCAGCAAAGAACACGTGCAATTACCGGGTGGGTTTTTAGTCAGCAACCAAGCCGAACAATTGCTCAAACTCGACTTGGAATTCCATAGCACGAAAGCCCTAGCGGATTTGGTAGTGAGCAATAAAGAAGGCGTGTCGATACGCTTGAAAGACATCGCCAGCGTGGAAGACGGCATCACCGATAACCGCCAAGTGGCTCGTTATAATGGCAAACCGACGGTGGGCATAGGCATGGTGAAAATTGCCAATGCCAACACGGTGGACATCATTAAAGAAGTGGAACGTCGCTTAGAGCAAGACGTGCGTCCCAATCTGCCGCCTGGCATGCAATTAGAAGTGTCGACTAACGACGGCATATTCATTAATCAGATGGTCGCCTCACTGAAAGAGCATTTGGTAGAAGGCACACTGTTCGCAGCACTCATCGTATTAATTTTTATGCGCTCGTTTAGCTCCACCTTGATGATATGCCTAGAAATACCGGTGTCCTTACTTGGCGCTATCGCCGTTATGTATTTTTCTGGCTACACCTTTAACAGCATGACGCTGCTAGCCTTGCTGCTCTTAATCGGCGTGGTGGTGGACGATGCCATCGTGGTGCGGGAGAGCATCTTACGCCACATGTCCGGCGAAGCCGGCAATAAGCTCAGCGCGGCCGACATGAAAAACCCATTGGCAGTAGCGGCCTTCCGCACTAAAACGACCATTTTAGGCAGCAACGAAGTGGTGTTTGCCGTGCTCGCTTCATCCGCTTCCTTGGTGTGCATTTTTGCGCCGGTGATTTTTATGGACGGCATCATAGGCATGTTCTTTAAATCTTTTGCCGTTGTAGTGACCTTTGGCGTGCTGGTCTCCCTCTTCGTCTCACTCACCCTAACCCCCATGCTCTGCTCACGCTACCTCAAAGTCGGCGTCAATGAAACGCCTATTTATTTAGCCATAGGCCGTGGCCTCGGTGCCCTAGAGCAAGCATACAGAACCCTCTTACATAGCACGCTCAAGCACCGCGGCAGCGTCTTACTTTTCACCTTAGTCTTCGTCGCCGTATCCGGCTTTTTGTCCCTTAAATACGTGGAGAAAGACTTTGTGCCCGAGGCCGATGAAGGGGGCTTTAGCATCATGGTTAAAACCCCGCTGGGTTCTAGTTTAGCCTACACCGATTCCCGTTTAAAACTGGTGGAAGCGACCATCGCCAGTCACCCAGAAGAAGTGGCCAGTTATTTTGCCACCATAGGCTCGGGCTCACGCGGGCAAGTTAACCAAGGCAACGTCAACGTGCGCTTAAAGGCCAAGGAACTGCGGAAAAAAAGCCAACAGACTTTAATTAAAGAACTGAAAAAAGAATTGAATACCATTCCTGGTGTGCGCGCCATTCCATCACCCGCATCGATTGCCCGTGGCCAGCGTTCGGAAAAATTGCAGTTCAATATCACCGGTGCGAATTTGCAAGAAATAGGCCGCATTGCTCAGGTTTTTCAGCAAACCCTGAGCAGCAATAGCGACATAGGCAAAGTCGACCTGGACGTGCAATTGGATTTACCGCAAGTGAAAGTGGACATAGACCGCGCCCGTGCCGCCGCCCTGGGCTTAAGTGCCAATGACATTGCCACAGCGGTATCCTTGTATGCCGGGGGCATCAATGTGGCTAAGTACAACGAAGCCAATGGCGATGGCCAACGTTACGACATACGCCTCAAAGCAGGTGAAGACGCGCTGCAACAAACCGTGGATTTAAACAAAATCTATTTACGCAGCAGCAGCGGTGAATTGGTCCGTCTAGACGCCGTGGCCAGCTTCAACAAAGAGTTGGGTGCGGCCGTCATCGGTCGCTACGATTTGCAATACGCGGTTAACTTTTACGCCAACCCCAATGTGGCACTGGGTGATGCGGTCAATATAGTCAAAGCCACCGCTGCGCAATTGGTGCCAGCCGATTACAAATTAAAATTCACCGGCCAAGCCGAGGAATTTGGCAAAACCATGAAGAACATGAAGTTTGTTTTCTCCTTGGCTTTCATCTTGCTCTTCATGGTATTGGCCAGCCAATTCAACTCCTTTGTGCAGCCCTTGATCATCATGCTGGCACAACCCTTGGCCATCATAGGCGGCTTGATTGCCCTGCTCATTACCGGCGACACGCTTAACATTTACTCCATGATAGGCTTGGTCTTGCTGATAGGCTTGGTGGCGAAAAACTCCATTCTGCTGGTGGATTTGACCAATCAACTGGTGGCAAAAGGAGCGAATGTGAATGACGCCCTCGAGGAAGCGTGCCCGATACGCTTGCGACCCGTGCTGATGACCTCGCTGACCATCATCTTGGCATTATTGCCAGCGGCCTTAGGCTTAGGCGCCGGCTCTGAGACCAACAAACCCCTGTCGGTAGCCATCATAGGCGGCATGATCTCCTCTACCCTGCTCACCTTGGTAGTGGTGCCAGCGGCCTACTCATTGGTCGCCAGTGGTATAGCTAAATATCATGCTAGGAAAATGGGCTAAACGGGCTTATCGCAACACTGGAAACAGCCCGCTCATGCCGTGGGCAATAAATTCCACCGCCATCGCTGCCAGTATCAAACCCATCAAGCGGGTCACTATATTGATGCCTATGGTGCCCAATTTACCGGCGATGTAACCCGACAGTTGCAAGGTTAACCATATCAGCATAGCCACCACAGAAATCGGCAGCAATAAAGACAGTTGACCCCCTAGGGTTGTGCTGTCTTGGGCAGCAATGATCATGCTACTGATGGCCCCTGGGCCGGCTAGCAAAGGTATGCTGAGCGGGACGATAGCAATCACATCGCGCTCTTCCATGGTTTTTGCTTCTTCTGGGGTTTGCTTAGAATGACTCTGCTTGGCATGCAGCATATTGATGGCGATCAATAGGATTAATATGCCGCCACCTACCTGAAAGGAAGGGATGCTGATGCTAAAAAAATCCAGTATGCCTTCACCGAATAAGGCGGACGCAGCAAGCACTAAGAAAACCGTCAATGCCACCACGTTAGCAGTGCGCATTTTTTGTTTTTGCTCCCAGCCGTCGGTGGCGCTGATGAAGATAGGCACACTGCCTATGGGATTAACTATGGCAAATAAGGCTATGCCAATCTTAAATAAATAGGCCCAATCCATTTAATCGCTCCTTAGGCTTCTTAATCGTTTAAGCCAGTTCGGAATGCCATCTAGGCAGCCTGCTTAGCCAGTAATTTTTGCACCACCAAACTGCCCACCATGTCGCCTTCCACATTAACCGTGGTGCGCAAGGTATCGAGCAAGCGGTCTATCGGCAATAAAATGGCAATGGCCTCGGCTGGCAAGCCGACCGATTGCAAGACCATGACCATGGTGACCATGCCGGCACTTGGGATGCCAGGCGCGCCCATGGCAGCAATCATGGCGGTAAAAAACACAATTAATTGCTGCGCAAAACTCAATTCTATGCCGACTAAATTGGCAACGAATAAAGCCGCCGCCGCCTCGTATAAAGCCGTGCCATCCATGTTGATGGTGGCGCCTAAAGGAATCACAAAACCAGCAATGGCCGGCTTAACCTGCAAGTGCTCGTTGGCGCAGCGTAAAGTAACCGGCAAGGTTGCCGAGCTGGAACTGGTGGCGAACGCCGTCATCAAGGCCTCACGCGCACCACGCCAAAACCACAGCGGGGTGTTACCGGTAAACAGATAAAGGATTAAGGGCAGCACGATGACACCGTGCAACAAGGTGGTGCCCACCACCACCGCCACAAACTTGGCTAAGGTGCTGAGCATGGCTAAGTTTTGCATGGCAACCAATTGAATGAGTAAGGCCATGATGCCTAAGGGAGCGATGCGCATAATCCAACCTACCACTTGCATGCTCATGGCCAGGCCTTCTTGTAACAGGGCTAACAGGCCTTTGTAGCGCTCGCCGCCCATGACCAGTGCTATGCCTAAAATTAAGGCAAAACACACCACCGCCAGCACGTTGCCTTGTGACAAAGCAGCAAAGGGATTAAGGAAAAGACCGTGTAGAAATTGCGCTAAAAATTCTGGCAAGGGCAGTTGCTTGGCTTGAAAGTTTTGCATGGCATGCTCAAACATAGACAGATGCAACCCTGCCCCAGGCTTAAAGTAATTGCCGGCCAGCAATGCCAGCGTGATAGCAATCGCCATGCTGCTGATAAAAAACACTAAAGTGTTGACCCATACCCTATGCATTTGCTGTTGTTGGCGCAGGTTAGCGATGCCGACCGCAATCGAGCAAAACACCAAGGGGATCAAGATCATTTTGAGTAAATCGATGAACAGGGTACCCAGCAAACTGGCCGCATAGACCCCGCCTTGCGTCACTGGGTGGGATGCACCTAGATCATGAAAATAAGCCCCTAGCGCCACCCCAAACACAGCGCCTAATAAAATTTGCAGGTTGAGGCTAGGCCATTTCATCATGCTATTAAGCCTTATCGGCCTTAACGGGTTTTTTGACGGGTGCTTTTACCGTGGCCGTGGTTTTTTTAACAGCAGTGGATTTTTTAACCGTGCTGGCTTTTTTTGGCGCAGCCACTTTTTCCACTGCCGGCGCTTCCGCCACCAAGGCACTTGGCGCAGTTACTTGTTTCTCTAGCGCCTTCTTCACCGGCGTGTCAGCGGTTTTTTCAAACACGGCCGCAAAGAAGCCATCGGTCTGGTGCAAATGCGGCAGCAGTTTTAAATACGGGCCGGTGTCCAAGGCAATTTGCTGTTGGCTCAAAATCTCAGCCGCGTTCAGCATTGAGCCTGAAGTTGTGGTCACCCCGAGAGAAGCCTTTTTCTCCAAATACGAAATCGTAAAAG
>CALFXV010000090.1 GCA_937957775.1 uncultured Methylotenera sp.
TTACATCGTCAAGGCCGACTTTGTTGGTAAAGCTTAAACTGCCGGCGCTGACGCTGCTGCCGTAAGTGTTGCTAGCGCTGGCTATGGCGGCGGTTAAGGCTAAGGTGTTGACCGTGTAATTGTTAGTAGCCGTGGTAAAACCACCCACCAAGGTGTAATTGCCGGCATCGGCACCGCTCAGCACATCAGTCACACTTTGTTTGTAGGTGCCGGCTTTTAGATTGCCACTGGCGCTGTAGTCGGGGCTAACGATGCTCACCGCGCTGCCGGTTACATCGTCAAGGCCGACTTTGTTGGTAAAGCTTAAACTGCCGGCGCTGACGCTATTGCCATATGTGTGGTTAGCGCTTGAAATGGCGGCATTCAAGGCCAAACGGTTAACCGTAAAGTCCTTTGCTGTGCCTACGGTGAACACAGAGCTAGAACCGGACAGGCTTAAGGTGGGTGTTAGGCTGAGGGAATAGGTATTCGCTGCCAAGCTGGAAGTCAAGCTACGATTAATGGCAATGCTGCCGGACAAGCCACTGGCATTAATGCTAATGCTGCTCTGCCCAGCGGTAAACACCTGCACGGTGTTGAAGGCAGACATGGCACTAGGCACATAGGCCTCACCGTACTGGGTGGCGCTGGTTGAATACCAAAAATTAAGTGCGGAAGCCGTGCCGTAGGTGCCGGTTTGGCTGTTGACGATAGTCAAATAAACCGTGGGCGGGTTACCACGGTAAATCAGGTTGTAACCGGCCGCACTGGGGGCCGTGCTTAGGTCCGCGTTATAGGTATAGGTTTTGCTAGACTGTGCACCCACGTAAGTAGACAAGCCGGTGCTTTCATCAAATCCACCCGAATAAAAATCGGCGATGCCGCCGCTGCCCACTGTAAAGCTGGGTGAGCCACTTAAGATGATGTTGGAAGTAATGCTGCCCACCGCAGCATCGTAGCCCGCCGCCAACAACATGGCCGGCGTCGCGGCTGTTGCAGAGGTGCTGGTGGTCGCCACATTTTGTGATACGGTTAAATTGCCGGTGGTTTTAACCGAAATGTTGCCGGTGGAATTTATGCCATTGTAAGTGACCCCTGCTTCCGTCAGCGAGGCTATGGCCAAGTTACCGCTGTTAACTAAACTAAGCGCACCTATAGACGAGGCCGATGCTATGGTGCCTATGCTGTTTGAGGCGTTATTGAGGGTGACGCTGCCGGCCCCACGCAGAACCAGCCCGGTCGCAGTGATAGCGGCAGACTGAGAAACCGCACCACTACTCACTAGCATGATGTTGCTGCCGGTCGCGGTCATGGCTGCATTGATGGCAATGTTGGCGCCATAAATAGCGATGGGGCCATCCACGCTCACCGCCACGCTGCTGGTAACGTTGACTGCATTACCGGCTTTACCCAAGGTTAAGCCACCCAATTTGGTCGACGCACTTAAGCTTTCGTCAAAGGTGTAATTGCTGGTGAAGCTGGTACCGCTGGGCTCCACCACCAGACTACCTGGGCCGATAAAACTGTTGGAAGTTAGGTTAGGTACATTATTTTGAAAAGTGAGGGTGCCGGCACTGATGGTGGTGGTGCCGCTGTATGTGTTGCTCGCTGAACTTAGAATTAAATTACCCGCCCCAGCCTTTGTTAAATTAAAACTGCCAGAAACAAGCCCAGAAACGGTCAACTGCGTCCCAGCCACACTCATAGCACTATGAGCGGTCATCGTGACGGCGCCACTTATGCCGGATGTACCGGTGCTGGTGGCCAATGTACCGCCGTTAAGGGTAATCGCTTCAGCGCCCAAGCTAACATTTTGCAAATCCAACGTCGCGCCACTGGCTACCGATACCCCAGCTGCCGTGGTACCCAAACCTGTCGCGTTGCTCACGGCCAAGGTTCCGGTATTAACGGTGGTGCTGCCGGTGTAAGTGTTGGCACCTGAAAGGATCACGGAACCCGTTTTACCAGAGGAACCTATAACCAAGTTACTACCAACCAATATGGCACCTATGGTTAAGGTCGAATTGGATTCGGCAGCGACTACCGCTGGAGTAGAAACCCCAATAGATCCTGTTGTGCCGGTGATGCTAGCCGTGCCACTCATCAAGGTCACCGGGCTATAAATTGAGATGTAACTTGTACCCGCGTCAATCACGCTGCCGCTATAGAGATTAATTGGTCCAAGATGTTGATCACCCGCACTGGCTTGGAAATTTAACTTGCCATAAATATTCAAGTTAGTGACAGGCGTGCCTAGCCCAATAAAGCCATTGGGCTGGCTATTGTTAACATTTAAAATAGCAGTTGAGTTGGTCGGGGATCCGATGGTGATGCTGGCCAAATAGCCCAAGCCTGCTTGCGTTCCATTGGTAACGCCAACCGCTTTGCTCGTTCCAAGCACTACCAACGCCCCACTAAATGCACTTCCAAAATCCCCTTGGAATGTTGTATTGGCTGAGGAAGTGTCGATGATCATGGTACCCGCCCCCTTAATACCGTAGCTGCTTCCGAAGGGGACAAAGGTTACCGTGGCCGAACTATTAAAATTATAGGTCGCGCCACTGAGAATATTAACGCCGCTAGTTAATGATGCCGAACCAGATAAATTAAGGGTGCCTGCACTCACTGTGGTTACGCCGGTGGATGTACTGTTATTGGTGAGGGTCAGCGTGCCGTTACCTTGTTTAGTAAGGTTGGTACTGCCACTGATGATGCCGGCCAAGCTACTGTCACTGTGCGAGGAAGTGATGGTTAGGGTAGACAAACTGCTGATGTTGCCTGAGACAGTGACTTTGCCTAAGCCAGCGTTGATGGTGAGTGGCTTGGCTGAATTATTAACTATCACGGCTGCACCCTGCTTACCCGCCCCGCCCGATGCCGGACCATATGCACCGCCACCGCCCGCACCGTAGTTAATCGCAGCAGATCCTGATACAGCCACGTTGTTGCCAGAAGAAGCAGACGCCCCATTCCCTGCGCCTGTTCCACCGACCCCCCCACCCGCTGAGCCCACAGCCACTCCGTACCCCGAGCCGCCACCACCGCCGCTGGCATAGGTGTAGCTTGAACCACTTAAATCTGAACTGGTGCCGGATGCACCATTCAGCCCTATTGAGTTATACCCACCGGCACCCCCAGCACCGCCGCCTGTGCCAGCTGTTCCCCCGGCACCGCCTACACTGCCACCAACCCCACCAGCCCCACCGCCGCTGGCCGTGACTGTGGTAATGCCTGAACCGCTTAAGCTGGATGCTCCTCCATTCCCTGCACTGTTGCCACCGGCACCAATGGCAACGGTATATTGAGTATTAGCTGCGAAACTTTGGGCACTGGCAATGACCGCACCACCGCCACCGCCGCCACCGCCGTTCATACAGCCACAAGCATTAACGTTACCGCCACCACCACCGCCGACCACTAAGTAAGAAAGAGATTGGGCGGTTGGCGTAGTAAAAGTAAATTGACTGCCTGTCCATTTCAGCAATACGTCACCCACCAATACGCCGGTGGAATTAGCGTTACCCGCCCCAGTTAAGGATGAGGTATAGGCACCGGCCGAAGTTAAGGTAATGGCATTGTTGTAATTTTGTATACCCCCATTCACCGTCACGTCACCGTTATTAGATACCACGCTAACATTGGGTGCTGCCACGTAGATATTGCCATTGTAGGTCTGCGAGCCAAAGGTGGTGATACTGGCCGAAAGGGCAATGGTGCCGCCGGTTAATGTGAGGGATGCCGAACCCGTGGTGGCGGTGATGGCCGCATAAACAGCGATGGTGTTGGCAGTGGATGAGCCAGTGGTGATGGAAACGTTAATGTTGTTGTTTAGCGAAGCGACGATGTCACTTGCTCTGATGTAACTAACTTGGCCTGCGGTAAACGATGAGGAGTAAGCCGTGCCGGATGCCGTGTCGCCAACAATAATATCGTAAGGGTCGATGAGCCACATTCCACCACGACCGGCATTGATGGTGGCGAGCATATTAAGGGTGTGACCCGAAGTTTCGATGAATCCACCTTGACCATTAAGTGCGCTTGCTTGGGTATTAATTTGGCTATTTAAATCTAGACTCGTAAAAGCACTAAAAGGCAATGTGCCGTTATTAGCATCATTACCTAACAAAATGGTTCCGCCTTGGTATTTCCCGGTGGCTTCCAGCGTTGTTGCGTTGATGGCGGTTTGCTGGAGACCGGCTACGGAAATTGCTCCGCCGCGACCCTCACCACCGTTAGTCTGAATGTAGCTATTGCTTAGATTGACCGAGCCCAATCTGGAAATAATGCTCACTTCGCCGCCGTCATCGCCACTGGCATTTAGGTTGGCGTTTTGTAAATCCACCCCGTCTAAACCCAGCACGGTAATTTTACCGGCGCGGCCGTTGGAGCCCGATCGGAAGCTGCCGGCTAAAGTGATGCGACCGGCCATAAAGCTAATGAGGGGCAGTGCGCCGCCGCCATTTTGCCAAAAATAGGCGAAATAATCCCCCGAGGCGCTAATAATGGGTGCCTGAACTAAGACTTGGTTAGCCTGCAAAGTGACACTGCTGGACAGTTCCACGGCATTTTCACTGATAATTTGTAAAACGATGGGCGACAAAGCGCTGCTCAGCATTTTGCCGCGCACGACCACGCTGTTGCTGGCCTCCATTTTTAAGGTGCTTAAGACTGGCGCGGTTTTTTGTATCACCGCTTCTTCTTTCACCACGAGATTGCCGGCTTGTGCTTTAACATTGACGTTGGCTTGATTAAGGGTGGCGGCGATTACCGGCGCATTGCTTTGATTGATTTCTACATTGGCGGCTGTCACATTCCAAGTACCCACTTGGCCGGACTCCCCGCGAACGCCGGCTTTGACTTCGGCTGTTGCACCGATTTCCACTTGGCTGTTGGAGGTGGTGGAAATGCTGCCGCCGTTGCCGGCCACTTTGCCGCCCTGGGCTAAGAGCGTGCCGTTGATGGTGGTTTTTTCTTCCGAGTGGATGCTGATGCTACCGGCGTTGCCGTTGCCGGTGGCCGATACGCTAACCTTTGCGCCCGCTTCCACGGTGGCGGTTTTGCTGGCCAGCACTTCCACTGTGCCGCCGCCGGTTTCGCCACGGGCGACGGTTTTGGAACCGGCACTTAAGGTGACGGTGCCGGCTGAGAGCATAATGCGCCCGCCTTTTTTGATTAAGGTGTTGCTGTCGACGCTGGCACTTAAGGTGCCGCTTTGTTTAATGACGCCGCCGGTTAAGCTGTTGACGGCGCGGGCCGATAAAATAATTAAGCCGCCGGGTGCGCGCACGGCATTTTTATTTTCAATTAAGGTTTCGATGGCACTGGGTGTGGTGGTGATGCTAGACAAACGCCGACTGGGGTCAAAGTTAAGGGTAATGCGCTCGCCGGCGGCCATGACCACGGTGCCCATTTGCGCAACAATCACGCCGCTGTTGCGCACTTCCGGTGCGAGCAAGGCCACGTAACCGGCTAAGGCAGTTTTAATATTGCCTTCGTTAATGACTTTACCGGTGGCGCCATTGCGGTCAAATTGGTTTTTGCCTGCCATGTAATCGGCATCGCTGATGCTGTGACTGGTGGCGACCACCGAACCGACATCCAAGCTGGCGCCAGGGGCAAAGTAAACACCAGCTTGGTTAACCAACACCACTTCGCCGGGGGCATTGATCTTGCCAAACACTTTGCTGGGGTTGGCGTCCGTGACGCGGTTTAAGGTGGAGGCCCCGGCATTGGGTTGGTTGAAGTTGACGGTGGCCGCCGAGCCGACATCGAATTTATCCCAATTGACCACGGCGCGTTGGCTGGCTTGGTTGACATTCATTACCGGGGCGTTGGCATTGCTGTTGTCGGTGCTGATGTTGGCGCTGCCGGCCACCACTTGGCCGTTGGTCGGCAGCGCGTTAGTGGCTGGGGCGGTTTCGGCCGACACGGTCAAACTGACGCACAGGCACAAAGCACTGATAAAAAATACCAGCCCCTTGTTAGCCTGTGAGGTCAGCAGTTGCATCATTAAATTTCTTTTTCGCGGCGGGGCGCCGCTCCAACATTAACCGCAGCTTTGATTGCGTGCCGAGGCGATGAAAGGGCTTCCTGCTTAGCCAAGCTCAGCACGAACGGATTGGAGGAAATAAATTGATGAGCAATTTTCAGCATTAGAAGTTGATTCCGCCGTTGAGCCAAACTACATCGTATTCGTTGCTGCCGTCTTGATCATTGCCGGTGGTCGTGGGGTTGGGGTTGTGGCCAAAACGGTGCGCGTAAGTGGCTTTGACATTGGTGCGATACGGCCCTTGCCAAGCAATGGATGCGCCGTAACCTTTCAGACTGTACGCGTTGTTTTCCACTATCACCTGGCCGTTGGCTTTTAGGTTGTTTTCAAATTGCTTGATGCGGCCGTAATCGACAAAGCCGGCCACGGTGATGTTGTTGGCCAAGTATTTACGCAATTCGGCGATGGCCATGAAGCCCTCGCTGCCGGCGCCTTCGCTGGTGGGGTAAGCGCGCACGCCGTTCAAGCCGCCTAAATAGAATTTTTCAGATGAGTCTAAATTGCTGTCGGCAAACTGACCGGAGCCGCTTACGTTCAACAAAATGGTGTCGGTTAAGAATTGGTTGCGCGCGGCACTCCAACGCAAGCGGGCAAAGCGGCCGCTGGAGTGGGCAGCGGCCAGGTCGTCGGCTTGATTAGCTGAACCATTTAAATCCACCTTACCCGCGCCTATATTGAGCGAGGCGGTGGTTTGCGCACTGGCCAGCCAATTGTCATTGTGCTCGGCACTGATGGTTAGGGCGTACACCTGCATGTCGTAGTCGCTGCTTTTGGTTTCAATGTCGCGCGGTGTGGACTTGTTGGTGAACTGTTTGGTGTCCGCTTCCAAGCCGATATTCACTTTAGTGGTTTTATTGCGCCACCATGGGTACTGCGCACTTAAGCCTAGCGTGCTGGAATAGCCGCTGGGTTTTTGGCTAGCAAAGTCGGCCAAAATGACGTCGTATTCCATGTAAGTGCCGTTCACACTCAACTGCAATCCTTTAGCGCCGAACGGCAGGGTGTAGGACATCCTAGCGTAATCGGTGCCTTGGCTGTGCAAGGCGGTGAGGTTGAAGGTGTCGCCGTATCCCAATGGACTGGCTAGGCCCAGCATGGCGGTGAGTTTTTCACGGCCGGTTTGTCTACCGCCAGTGTTGTCTAGGGTGACTTGGCTGCTAAAAAGTGCTTGGTCTTTTACCTTTAACAATAAATCGGTGCTGCCGTCTGCCTGCCCCGCTTGCAAGGTGTGCTCAACCTTGATGCCGGCCAAGCCCTCTAACAGCAAAATGCCTTTGTCTAGTTTATCTTGATTCAGCACCACGCCCTTGGGCGCGGCCGATTCTATGTAGCGCTCGATGACGGCAGGCTTAACCCGAATGAAATCACGTTTGTAGATGCCATCAAACTTGACCCCACCGAACACGGCCTCGACCACTTCGATCAACACCACGCCTTCGGTAATGTCTTGCTCGGGCAAACTGCAGGAGGCCAGGTAGCCTTTTTTCCGGTAGAGCGACGAGACTAAATCGGTGCAAGTTTTAAGCTCGGTGACGCTGATGCTGCGATTAGTCAAAGGGGCGACCGCTTCTTGCAAATCGGATTCGCTTAGAACCTTGTTACCCTTAAACTTGAACTGCTTAATGGTGACTTTGTCGGCCTGCTCGTCTTCTGATGGCGGTGCTTGGGCCGGCAATTCCGGCTGTAGCGGGGCAGGCTTAGGCTCTAAATCACGCTCGATTTGCTGCAAAATTTGCCCGGCATCGGGCTTTATTGGCAAAGCATCGGCTAAAACCAATGAGGAAGCCAACAAGCAAAAAGCGAGCGCAATCAGCGCCAATAAACGGCGCAATGGGCAAAGCAAAAGCCGATTTAAACGGCCAGGGGAAAGCTTTACATGGTTGTTTTTATTAAATTTTACTGCCATACATCCCGTTATTTTTATTGTTTTTTAGTGCTTATTTTGGCTGGGTTATTTGCCCTTAAAAGCCATGCAAATCAATGCTTAGCGATACATTTATTAGATACTATTTGAGTATATATCAACTGACCGACTTTTTAGCCTTTAAGCACATGTTTTTACTAAATAACTTGGCTTATTGCCATCTTTATCATTTAAGTATCATTAAGTTGAAATAAGCCCAGGGTTTTGCTTAACGCAGGCAGGTAAACGTAAAATAACGAATTAGTGCTTTTAGATGGGCTCAAGTTACAGTATAATGCTGCGCATGCGCCCGTAGCTCAGCTGGATAGAGTACTTGGCTACGAACCAAGGGGTCGGGCGTTCGAATCGCTCCGGGCGCACCAAATACCGGCAATAAAAAAGAAGGGTTAGGCTTAGCGGCTTAACCCTTTTTTATTTGTTTTCATTGCTAATTATCCCAACAGCCCAGCCATACCATGTAAGCGTTACAAGCAAGAAAAAAGGCTTACGGAAAACCGTAAGCCTTTTTAGTTAAAGCTAAGAATTAAGCGGCTTTAATTAACAGCCGCCTAAAAACTTACTCCTTACATCATACCGCCCATGCCGCCCATACCGCCCATGTCGCCGCCACCCATTGCTGGTGCGTCTTCTTTAGGCAGTTCAGCTACCATGCAATCTGTGGTTAGCATTAAGCCAGCCACGGATGCTGCGTGTTGCAAGGCAGAACGGGTTACTTTAGTTGGATCCAAAATACCCATTTCGATCATGTCGCCGTAGGTTTCATTAGCGGCGTTGTAACCGTAGTTGCCTTTACCGGCTTCCACGCTGTTGACCACCACTGATGGTTCCACACCGGCGTTTTGCACGATTTGACGCAATGGCTCTTCCACGGCACGCAAGACGATTTTTACGCCTGCGTCTTGATCGTGGTTGTCGCCTTTTACTTTAGCAATGGCCGCACGTGCACGAATTAACGCCACGCCACCACCGGCCACTATGCCTTCTTCCACTGCAGCACGGGTAGCATGCAAGGCATCTTCCACGCGGGCTTTTTTCTCTTTCATTTCGATTTCAGTGGTTGCACCAACTTTGATCACGGCTACACCACCGGCTAATTTAGCCACGCGTTCTTGCAGTTTCTCTCTGTCGTAGTCGCTGGTCGCTTCTTCGATTTGCGTTTTAATTTGCGCAATGCGAGATTTGATGTTGGCTTCTGCACCGGCACCGTCAATGATGATGGTGTTTTCTTTGCCCACTTCGATGCGCTTAGCTTGGCCTAGGTTTTCTAATGTTACGTTTTCTAGTTTCAAGCCTACTTCTTCGGCAATCACGGTACCACCAGTTAGGATAGCGATGTCTTCTAACATAGCTTTACGACGGTCACCAAAACCAGGCGCTTTAACGGCGGTGGTTTTCAAGATGCCACGGATGTTGTTCACCACCAAGGTGGCCAAGGCTTCGCCGTCCACGTCTTCTGCAATGATTAACAATGGGCGACCGGATTTAGCCACTTGCTCTAAGGTTGGCAATAAATCGCGGATGTTAGAGATTTTTTTGTCGTGCAATAACACGTACGGGTTGTCCAATAAGGCGATTTGACGGTCTTGGTTGTTGATGAAGTAAGGTGACAGGTAGCCACGGTCAAACTGCATGCCTTCTACTACGTCCAACTCGCTTTCTAAGCCTGAACCGTCTTCAACGGTGATCACGCCTTCTTTGCCGACTTTATCCATGGCATCGGCAATGATTTTACCGATGGAGTCGTCAGAGTTAGCAGAAATGGCGCCCACTTGAGCGATTTCTTTGCTGGTAGTACACGGTTTGGATTGCGCTTTTAAATCGGCAATGGCAGCAGCCACGGCTTTATCAATACCGCGTTTTAAATCCATAGGGTTCATGCCCGCGGCGACCGATTTCATGCCCTCACGAATAATCGCTTGTGCCAATACGGTTGCGGTGGTTGTACCGTCACCGGCGATATCAGAGGTTTTTGACGCCACTTCTTTTACCATTTGTGCGCCCATGTTTTCGAATTTGTCTTTTAATTCGATTTCTTTGGCCACGGACACGCCGTCTTTAGTGATGGTTGGAGCACCGAAAGAGCGCTCTAATACTACGTTACGGCCTTTAGGGCCCAAGGTTACTTTTACTGCGTTTGCAAGCACATTCACGCCTGCTACCATTTTGTGGCGTACTTCGTCGCCAAATCTTACGTCTTTTGCTGCCATGTTAAATTCTCCTGATTGTTCTTAAGTGGAATTGCAAGTATTCAAGCAATGATTGCCTGGAAATTACTCAACAATCGCCATGATGTCTTCTTCACGCATAACCAATAATTCTTCGCCGTCTACTTTTACGGTTTGGCCGGCGTATTTACCGAATAAGACTTTGTCGCCTACCTTAACGTCTAGGGCAATCACTTTGCCGCTATCGTCACGTTTACCAGAACCAATCGCTTGAACGACGCCTTGATCCGGTTTTTCTGTTGCGCTATCTGGAATCACAATTCCAGAAGCCGTTGTGCGCTCCTCTTCTGAGCGTTTTACAATGACACGGTCGTGTAATGGACGGATTTTCATACGATTTCTCCAAAAATAAATCAAAAAATTAACTAGCTTTGCCCGATTGACCACCAGTCCATCGGACTAAATAATGCATGGTCGGCACTGCACCATGACGCTTACTATTTTGTTCGAGCGCGATTTTAGCACTCAAACCATTAGAGTGCTAGTTATTGGGTCGGTCTAATGTATTTCAAGCCTCGCCCTTAAAAAAATTTATAGAAATTTAGCGGGCGCTTAGGCTTAGGCTTTAAAATAGTGCCATGACCGAAAACGAATCGTCTATTGAACAAATCAACTTGGGCTTTAATGAGCAAGAAGACCGCTTGCTGCTAAAAATCGGCCTAGCAGACAAAACCGAAGTGGCGGTGTGGATCAGCCGGCGCGTGGCCAAGCAGATTTGGTCGGCGTTGCAACAAGCCGGCAGCGCTTTGTTGCCTAGTGGCAGCGGTCTTTCAAGCAAAAGTGGCAACGCCAACCTAGACAAAGAGCTAGCCATGGATCACTTTGTGCGCGATGCCGAACTGCAGAAAAAAATAGCCCAGTTGGATTTTCAATCGGCCTACCAAAGCGACCGCAAAGCCCGTTCCGATGCGCCTTTATTGGCCATCAACTGCCTGACTGTCCGCGTCGGCAACTTGCCGCCCTATATGGAATTGCAATGCAGCACCGGTCAATCCGTGAAAATGGCCTTAACCGGCGAACTGATCCAAGCCTTGGCCAGCATGCTGCAATTGGCCACCCGCGAAGCCAACTGGGATTTGACTATGCCCAACCCAGTCCAAACTGGCAGCGTGGCCACTAGCAAGACCATTTTGCATTAATTAAAAAAGAGAAGCCCACTATGAGCGATTTACCGCACTGCCCACAATGCCAATCCGTATACACCTACGAAGACGGCGACCAGTATGTTTGCCCAGAGTGCGCCCACGAATGGTCTAAATCCGCCGCGGCCGATCAAGGCGACGCGCAAAAAGTAATCAAAGACGCCAACGGCAACGTGCTGCAAGACGGCGACAGCGTGACGGTGATTAAGGATTTGAAAGTAAAAGGTTCGTCTTTGGTGGTGAAAGTGGGCACCAAAGTCAAAAACATCCGCTTGGTCGACGGCGACCACGACATCGATTGCAAAATCGATGGCATAGGTGCCATGAAACTAAAATCGGAATTCGTGAAAAAAGCCTAAGGCCGCCTTGGCATAAAATGCACGGCTTGGGGTTGCGCTAATTGCAGCACCGATTTGCGCATTTTGCCCATGACGTGCATCTCGCACGGCTTGCAATCAAACTTCAGGGTGTAGCGGTCTTTACCGCTGATTAAGGTCATGGGTTCGGCCGTTACCGTGCCCTGCACACCAATGACGCCCTTGGCTTCCTTGGGACACAAACCGTGACTAAAACGCAAGCAGTGCTTGGTGATCATCAAAGGCACTTCGTCTAATTCTTGGTTGGCTTCGTATGCTGCCGCAATCATTTTCACGCCGTGCTTCTGGTAAAAGGCCCGCGCTTTTTGGTTATACACGTTAGCTAAATAACTCAAGGTGTCTTCCGGATAGATGGCTGGCGGCTCATTAGCCGGCCGGCGTGGCGGGCGTTGGTAAGCGGCATCGCGCGCTAACTGCAATTGCGCGATAGCATCGCGACGCAAACCGTTCACCAGCGAGGCCGGCACAAACCAAGCTTGGCTAGTGGCGAGCTCGGTGTTTTTCGCGACAAAATCGGTGTTGCCTAATTTGGCTAAATTGTCGCGTAAGCTCTGCTGGGCTTGCGCGGGGTTGTCCGCCAATTGCTTGTCGGCCAGGCAAAAGGCCGTGCCGACCAAGCCGGCTTCGTCCGTCACGCTTAACTCGAAACCTTGCTCGCTATCGGTCAAACGCAAGGTGACGGCTATTTTGCGCTGGGCCGAGTCTTTTTCTAAGAGGCGCATGAAAGCGTGATCACGGTTTCGGAAAACCGCCATGCCGCGGCGTATGTCCACGGGCATTTCATTGGGGTAAAGTTTGCGGCCAAGCACGCTATTGACGCGCAAACCGACCAGCTCTTTGTGCACATCAAAAAAGCACACGCCGTCGCCGTTATGCAGCTCGACCTCGGTGTCCACTTCAAAGTAGTCGCTGCCCACTTTGCTGACTTTGCCTAAGGCCTCACCGGAAAACTTAGGCGTATCAAACGCGCCTATGTCGGCTTGCCGGCCATTAGCAAAGTAGTCGGTGGCGCTACGGTTAAAGGTTTTTTCCGGTTGAGGGCTAAAGGTGAAACGGCTGCTGCCGTGCGAGGACTTCGCCAATTCGGGCCTGTCGTGCAGGATGGCATCGAGCAATAGCCGGTAATGTGCGGTGGCATTTTTGACATAGGGTAAATCTTTATAGCGCCCTTCTATTTTGAAGGAGCTGACGCCGGCGTCGATCAGGGCCATTAGATTGGCGCTTTGATCGTTGTCCTTCATGGACAAAAAGTGCTTGTCTTTGCCTATGATGCGGCCTTTTTGGTCTTCCAAGGTGAACGGCAAGCGGCACTCTTGTGAGCACTCACCGCGGTTGGCACTGCGGCCGGTGTGCGCATGGCTGATAAAGCATTGGCCACTAAAAGCCACGCACAAGGCGCCGTGGATGAAGTACTCAAGGTTGCAGGTGGTGGCCGCGGCGATTTTTTGCACGGTGGCCAAATCCAACTCGCGCGCCAAGACCAACTGCGAAAAACCCACTTGGTCTAAAAACACGGCTTTATCTACCGTACGGATGTCTGTTTGCGTGCTGGCATGCAATTGAATAGGCGGCAGATCCATCTCTAACAAGCCCATGTCTTGCACGATCAATGCGTCCACCTCGGCCTCGTACAGTTGCTCAACCAATTGGCGTGCGCCTTCTAACTCCTGATCATGGAAGATGGTGTTAAGGGCAACAAACACCTCGGCATGGTAACGGTGCGCGTGCTTGACCAAGCGCGCGATGTCGGCCACCGTGTTGGGCGCTTTCGACCTGGCGCCAAAAGCCGGCCCGCCTATGTATACGGCGTCCGCACCATGATTAATGGCTTCGATACCGTACTCGGCATTTTTTGCCGGGGCCAACAATTCAAGGTGTTTACGGGTTTTAATCATGGCGTTTTTGCAGGCTTGCCATCAAGGCAATAAAAATGTGTAGGAATTTTAGACTAAACCTCCGCGTATGACGACATTTGATTTTTTGCCAAGTAAAAACATCGTACAATTCAGCCATGAGCAATCAAGATCTATTAGCCCGCAGCCTACAATCCGTATGGCACCCGTGCACGCAAATGAAGCAGCACGAGATGTTTCCTCTGATCCCCATTCAACGGGGTGCTGGGGTGTGGCTTTACGATGCAGATGGCCAACGCTATTTGGATGGCATCAGCTCTTGGTGGGTCAATTTATTTGGCCACAACAACCCACGCATTAAAGACGCCATCAAAAGCCAACTTGACCAATTGGAACACGTCATGCTGGCTGGCTTTACCCACGAACCGGTGGTGGCGCTATCGGAAAAACTCAGCGAGCTGACCGGTTTAGGCCACGCTTTTTATGCCTCGGATGGGGCCAGCGCGACTGAAATTGCCCTGAAAATGAGCTTTCATTATTGGCGTAACAGCGGCCAATCAGGCAAAACCCAGTTCATTAGCCTAAAAAACAGTTACCACGGCGAAACCTTGGGGGCTTTGGGCGTGACCGACGTGGCCATTTTTAAAGACACCTACGCGCCGCTGTTGATGCAGTCGGCACAGATGCCTAGCCCGGATTTCCGAGAAAGCGAAGCCGGTGTCCCGGCGGAAGCCATGGCACTTTGCGCGGCGGCGGCCTTAGAGGATTACCTGGCTCGCCATCATGCCAGCATAGCGGCCTTTATTATTGAACCCATCATCCAATGCGCTGGCGGCATGGCCATGCACCACCCGGTCTATTTGCAACGGGCACGGGAACTGTGCACACGCTACCAAGTGCATTTAATTGCCGACGAGATCGCCGTGGGTTTTGGCCGCACCGGCACGATGTTTGCCTGCGAGCAAGCCGCGGCTAAAGTGAGCGACATCGCCGATTTCATCTGCTTATCCAAAGGCATCACCGGTGGCTACTTGCCTCTATCGGCGGTGCTGACCAGCGACACTATTTACCATGCGTTTTATGACGAGCGCACGATTAAAGGGTTTTTACACAGCC